>CAYWRD010000064.1:0-7656 GCA_964460675.1 uncultured Nitrosopumilaceae archaeon | reverse complement strand
AAGTATAAACAATTTTTTGCTTTTTTTGGATCATCATTTCTAAGAACAAAATATGCTATAATCCCTCCAATTAAACCCAAGAATATGGGTAAAAGAAACCAAAGATTACTACGTCTTTTTTCCGGATACATGATTACTCTGATTGATTCCTAAATAAAATCCAACCACTTATTTTGTTGCCTTTTTTTGAATTTGAGTTATTTCAATTTCTACAGTTTCTAAGGGATCTTCGACTTGGTTTCTTTTAATTGAGAACATCTTTGGTTTTTCAAAATCGTCAGTACAGTCAGGGCATGCATATACTAACACTCTGTACTCATTTGGTGCCTTTGGATTTGAAAGTCTTGGATAATATACCAGTCTTGCACCGCAATCGACACAATATCGGTTGGCCCTTCTAGTTCTGGCCAATGTAAACCTCCTGCACTATATCCTATATGCGATCATGTATTAGATCTATCTAGTCTAACTGTCTATACCAAATAGTTTCAATCGATCAATATTTCAAAACTCGAAATTAGAAATATTTTCTATTCTTGTTATTTGACTATTAGGTAGGATGTTTCTAAATTCGAATTTAGAAATAATAAAGGCGCCGCCCACCAGACTCGAACTGGCGACCAACGGATTAACAGTCCGACGCTCTACCACGCTGAGCTAGGGCGGCAACAAATTGGTACCTTGGTAAAAGCGATTTAATCTTTCCGACTGACGGATTTGAACTAGGATAAATCGTGTATTAATTGAATTTTTCAAAGAATTCTTGAATCTCTTTGGAATAAGTTTCTACCAATTCAACTATTTCCATATGTTCATCTGGGGTAGGTTCTCTTTTATGTACTACTTGAAATGCGCTTAATGCCGAACCCACCATTTCTCCTACAAAAAAACCACAAAGAAAATCTCCTATCCTTTTACAGTTCCATACCTGACCAATTCTTGGTGATGCACCTGCAGATTTGTACAAGTCTAATGTCTGTTCAATTAAAGATTGGGTTTGTTTTTTAAATTCTGGATCAAGTGTCATTATTTTTATGAAAAACTATTTCTCAATTCCAGTCTTTTTATCATAAACATAAATTCCATCTAGGAAAACTCTGTGATCTTTTTCTTTTACTCTTGTTTTTGTTTGTATGTTTGCAGCAGTTTGACTAACATCTGTCAGAACATGTCCTGTAATGATAACGTCTTCGCCTTTAGGAGTAACTTTAGTTTCGCCTGATATTTTTGCAATTCTTGGAGCTCTTTCTCCTTGAAAATTTTCAATCAAGACATTTTTTCCTTCTACTTTTACAGTAATTGGAAAGTGAGCAAATACAACTTTCATTTTGATTGTATATCCATCAGTTACACCTTTACACAGATTTCTAATGATGGATCTTGATGTATTCAAAATAGCATAATCTTTTTTCCTTTTTTCAATAGCTTTTAGAGTGATTTTATTGTCTGCTAGTTCTATATTTACAGGAATTTTTCTAAAGTTTTTGTAAGTTTTCCCTAATGGGCCTTGGACTTGAAGCATATGCTTAGTTAGTGAAATATTTACTCCTTCTGGAATCTCTACCTCTGTTTCAAATTTCTCCATCTGCTTAGTAGACATATCCTATCAATAATCCTCCTAAATCTTGGTTCTGGGCCTCGTGATGGGACATAACACCCTTGTTTGTTGTAACCAAAAGCATCCCTCTATCATATGATGGTAAGTATTGTTGCTCCCATACAGCATATTCGTCTTTTTTGACCTTAAATCGTGGTGAAATTGCCCCACACTTTGTGATTTTTGCTAATAATTTGATCTTGAATTTTCCGCCTCTCTTATCGTCAACGTGCTCAAATTCTCCGATATATCCGTCTTTTTGAAGTGTTTTGAGTACCTCTATTCCTAACTTTGAGGTGGGCAAGACTATGCAATCGCTCTTTCTCCTTGACTCATTATTATACAAAGTCACAAAAAGATTTGCTAAAACATTTGTTGCTGGCATATATTATCACCGATTTTTCCTAAACCCTAGCGAGTTTGCTACTTCTCTGAAACATCTTCTGCATATCATTAAATCGTATTTTTGTATGACTGCTGTGTAATCTCCGCATCGCTTGCACCATCTGGATCCTCTGCCAAATTTGTGTTTTTTTCTTCCCGTAAATTCGTACGTTCTATCTTTTGCCATTATGCTATCGTCACTCCAAATTCTTTACTTAGATAATCCTTTGCTTCTTGTTTTGAGATGATGTGCTTTTTGCCAACATTTGCTTTGTGTTTACTTCGTTTTCTTATACTGTAACCTGGCCTGGTCAATGTTACGGCAATATCTAATCCTAAAATTCCAATTTGTGGGTCGTATTTTACTCCAGGAATATCAATGTGCTCTCTTATTCCAAATGAATAATTCCCAAAATTATCAAATGATTTTCCATTAATTTTATTACCTTTTGCATCAAACAATCTTTTCAAAAGTTCTTTTGCATCTTCCCCTCTTATTGTTACTGCAACTCCTATTGGCTCTCCTTTTCTTACTCCCCAATCACGTTGTGTAGCTTTTGCATTACGTGGATTTGATTTTTTACCTGAAATTTGATCAAGTGCTTTTTTTGCAACATCAATAGCATCACCTGATTTGCCTACTCCCATATTCAAAACAACTTTTTCTAATGATATTTTTCGCATTATGTTTTCTGTAGTTTGAGACATAAAATCACCTTACTTGAATAACTGGCTCCTCTTTGCCTATTGTCATAATGTTATCTGTTGGTATTTCGATGCTTCTTTCACTTAGTGCTAATAATGCTCGTCTTGGTAGGATGAATGAACCGTCTTCTATCTGTTCGATTTTTCCTATTTGCCCTGCATTAATACCTGAGGTGATTAAAGCATGACTCCCTTTTTCTAATTTTATTACTTCAAGGATTTTTTGATCAGGAACTTGTAACAAACAAGTGTCACCTACTTTCAACTCAGAATCAGTAATGATTGAACGACCATCGTGAAATCCTACTTGGATTTTTCCTTTCTTGATTGTAGTTTTACTGGTTACTCTTACTAATTTCTTAGTTTTTTCAGATTCGTTAATCTTTAATGGTTGTAGTAATTTTCCTTTTGATGGAACCATTCTGTAAATGTCAGACACATTATCTAGCTCTACTACGTCCATCAATCCAATTGGATGATGTAATGATTTTCTGACAGTCCCATCAATTTTTACCTGTCCATTATAGATTGCAGCCTTAGCTTCTCTTAATGAATAAACAATTTTTAACATATCTCTAAGAAATGCTGCTGTAGGAATTGAGTGCTCTTTTTTATGTGGTCCTGGTCTAGTTGTTATCGCAAAGCGTTTGTCTTTTCTTGTTATTCCCCAGAAAACAGGGGTCATTTGTCGTTTTAATTTTTTACTTCCAGAAATACTTACCATTACTCTTCACTGTCCTCCTTTGTTTCTTTTGGAGCTTCTTTTGTTTCTTTAGGCTGTGATTTTACGTCTTTTCCTTTTTTACCTTCTAGTTTTGACATTCTCCATTTATCGTCTGTATTTAATGCAGTAACTACAACGTTTGAGCTATTAATATAAACGTCAAATTTATCACCTTTTGTCTTTTCTTTCTTTATTCCGGCAACTGTTATGCTGTTACTTGGTGCTGAAACTTTTTCGACTTTACCATCTACTCCTTTGAATTCTCCACGTAAAATTCTGACAGTATCCCCTTCAATTACTCTGACATTCCTTTTACCGTATTTTTTTTGAAGATCTTTTGATAAGGGACTAGCTAACTGTTTGTTACGTGTCTGTATGGTTGCACGATAAATCATTTGGTTTCTCATTTTAGTTGGTTTCATTTTATACCACCATTGATGCCAAGTTAGCTACTCTTGGCCATTTTTCTGAAGCTTCTGCTGCAACTGGTCCTTTAATGTCTGTTCCTTTCATCTCACCCTCTGGAGTTACGATTACTGCTGCATTGTCTTCAAAGCAAACTCTTACTCCGTTTAATCGTCTAACAGCATATTTCTGTCTGATAATTACTGCTCCATACACTTGTTTTCTAAGCTCGGCTGGTCCTTTTTTTACTACCACATTACAAAAGTCTCCTACGCCTGCAGCTGGGAGTCTTGATACTCTAGTTTTTGTTTTATGTACCATTACCACTTCTAATATTTTTGCCCCTGAGTTGTCTGCACATATTATCTGTGCACCTACGGGAATAGATCTTGTAACATATGGTCGAAATTCTTCTACTCCTTTACCTGCACCTTTTGCCATTATTCTTTAACCTCCACTACGACATATGATACTGATTTTGCAATTGGTCTGCATTCTGCTGTGAGTACTTTGTCTCCTTCATCAACATCTATACATTCAGGCACATGTGCATGAATTGTACTTTTACTTCTTGCATATCTCTTGAATTTACTATAATATACAGGCGATTCTTTTTGTAATGTGATTGTTTTACGTGCGGTAGCACTTTTTACCTTACCATCAAATAACTTGCCTCTGATTGATAACTTACCATGGAATGGACAATGTATATCGTTACACTCTTTTTTTGGTTTTTTAACTTGTAATCCTATTTCTTTTGTCATGCTTTCACTCCTATTCTATCAAAAGGTCGTTTTGTAATTTTGTTACCTTCAATGATTTTTTTGTCTCCATTGATAACAAATTTCCAACTGTTAATGGCTTTTGGAATTTTCTTTGTATTGTTACTTGTTTTAACTGTAAACATATTTCTTGTTTCATCTACAATTACTCCATTTAATCCTACCATAAATTGATTTGTTGATTTAACAATTTCTATGTGCTGTCCAATCAATTCATGAGATGCAATATTTTCAAATGAAATCATTTTTGCTTCAACTCGTTTAACTGTGTCTTCATTCGTGCTATGTCACTTCTAAATGGCTTTATTTTACCACTCTCTTTTCTAAGAGTTCCCTTAGCTCCATCTACTTTTAATTTAAAAAGTTCACTTCTAGCTTCTTGAATTTTGTCTTGAAGATCTTTTTCATTTAAATTTCGAATTGTTTTCATACTTATTCTGGCCATTACTTGAATTTCTCCTCCTCTTCTTCTAGAGTTTCTAGTTCTTTCATTTTTTCTTCATCCATGGCGATTTGTTCAGATTCTGTTCTTGCTTTCTTTTCTTCTTTTGTCTCGTCTCTCAGCTTTCCAGTCTTTTTGTCTCTTACTTGTCTTGGTTTTTGTTCGTCTCTTAATTCAAACTCTGGTACATACTTTTCTTTTCTTGCTATTCTGATTCTGATACCAATTAATCCCATCGGGGTTTGAACATGTGCTATGTCTTCGTCTACTATTACATCTGCATGATGACCTGCTCTTGGTAGAATACCGGCAGTATGTTTTTCAAATGCAGAACGGTCTCCTCTTAATTTACCTGAGATTGTAATCTGCACGCCCATGGCCCCATTTTCCATAATTTGTTTCAAAGTCCACATTGTAGCACGTCTAAATGCTGTTCCACGCTCAATATGTGATGCCATTCTGTTACACATAACGCTGGGTGATAACTCTGGTTTGTCAATCTCCACTACTGATATTTGTGGGTTCTTTAACCCAAAATCGGTTCCTAGTCTTTCTGTGAGTTCTCTAATTCCAGAACCTTTTCTACCAATCACAATACCTGGACGTGTAACATGTAGTGCAACTCTTGTTCCTGTTGGCGTCTTTGAAATTTCTGCATGTGAAAATCCTGCATCTTTGATTGTTTCTCTCAAATAATCTTTGAGCAGCATCATGTTGTAGTTATCTTTGATTACGTTCTTTACTGATGACATGTTATACCTCCTGCGCTACTAACTCAACGTGAGTTAGTACATTGTTTTTTGGCGTTGCTCGTCCCATTGCTCTTGGAGTAAATCTTTTTACAACAACTCCTTTGTGAATAGTTGCATTAATTATTTTTAATCTATCTAAATCCATTCCTTTGTATTCTGCGTTTGATTCTAGATTGTCTAATAATTTTATGAATTCTTTTGCAGATTTTTGTGGGTATCGACCTGCCATAACTCCTGGATCAGAACGATGCCCTACCTGTGTTTTGTATCTTCTAAATGGTACTGCACGTTCTTTGTTAATTACTGCTTGTAAGTAATCACGAGCTTTTTCAATTGAAAGTCCTTTAATTGATACTGCGATTTCTCTTGCATGTTTATGTGAAATGTCTTTTTCTCTAAGTGAGGAACGTACATGTTTTGTTCCATCGTATGTTTGAAATGCGTATTCGAATCTTCCCATACTAATCACTTCAATGGTACATACAAACTAGATCGTGATGCGCCCACACCAGGTGAGCCGTGAACTACTCGTTTATTGTTAATTACAAATTCTCCCAAATATCGTCCAATCATTTCTGGAATTATGGTTATTGGAACAAACTCTTTTCCTGAAAAAACGTTTACTGTAACTCCTACCATATATGGTAATACAATCAAATCTCTAACGTGGGTTTTTATTGGATTCTTAATTTTTCCGGCCTTGGCTGCTTTGATTTCTTCAATTAACTTTCGTTTACCGTCTGTTATTCCTCTGGTAAGTGATCTTCTCTGACGTGCGTTAAATAACTGAAACAGTTTTTCTAATGACATATTTTCTAATTCTGATAAGGGAATTCCTCTATAATCGAATTTTTTAACCATTTCTCATATCCTCCGTTAGTATAGCTGGGATTTTGACGTCCATATTATAGCATTCCTATCTTCGTTGCGAGGTCTCTGGCCTTTTCTGTGCTTTCAAATTGAACAAAAGCCTTTTTTCCATATATTGTTCGTGCGGTGTTTACTTTGGTTCCTTTTTCTTTATAGAGTGCGTTTACAGCTTCAACGATCTGTGCTTTTGTTGCTTCGTTGTCTACTATAAAACAGATTTTACTTTCATTTTCAACCATTGCAAATGTCTTTTCTGTAATGTATGGCTTTAAGATGATTTTACTTGCTTGCTCTACGTTCATTGTGTTTTCACCATTAGTTCTAGATGTGGGGACTTTATTTTTGAAATTTCTTCGATAGCTGCCTTAGAATATACAGTTAATCTGATAAGATCCGATCCTGGAGCAAGATCCAATACACTTAACTCTTTAACAGATTTTGCATCTACTCCTGGAATTGATCCACATGCTTTGTTTGTGTTTTTAGAATCTTTTGTAACAAACAAAACACTTTTTCCAATTTTTTTATCTCTTCCTCTAAGAGACGATTTTCCAGTTCTTGTCTTTCTAGATTGAAGTCTGTTGACATCGTTTATCAAATTTAATGATTCTAAAATTTTTGACATTTCACTTGTTTTAGAGATTGATTCAATATCGTCTGATACCACAATAGGAAATGATTCTATTTTGTCTATCTTATGCCCTCTTTTAGATACTAATTCTTTTGATGTAGTTGCTGCAATTGCAGAACACAAAGCAAGTTTGTTTTCCTTTTTGTTTAGTTTTTTGTGAATTACTCTTTCTACTATGGGTGGATGAGCTTGTCTTCCGCCTCTTACTGATGCAACACCACCAGCTTGGCCTTCTCTTCCTCCTCCGCCTCCTCTCATCTTTGCTATACGGGAGACACCACGCCCTGTTGGTGGATCGTTGGATCTTGCAACTACGTCCATTCCAGCTGTAGGGTGTCGTCCTTGTGGTTGAAATTTATGTGAA
>CAYWRD010000063.1:0-7674 GCA_964460675.1 uncultured Nitrosopumilaceae archaeon | reverse complement strand
TAATTCGACAGAAATCGTCAAATTAGTTAAACAAGGTTTATAAGCAATTTCTCGAGTACGAGAGCTTGAATGTCAGAGCAGGGCAGCCAAAAGTCTGGAGGATTATCTAGACGTGACTTTCTAAAATTAATGGGCGCTGCCGGAACAGGACTTGCCTTTGCACCTTTTGTACCATGGGGAAATTACATGCCAAACCCAAGTTCTGCCTCTCTAGAAAAGGTACCAGTTGAACTGCCAGATGGCACTCAAGCTAATGTCAAAACGTTTCCAGTAAATCACGCCGAAGTTATTACTTATCCAAGGACAGGAGACAGAGTTCTTGATGAGGAGGCATTTAGAAAATGGCAGTTTATCAGATTACCCGAAGAGCTTGGAGGAAAGACCCAAGACGTTTCATCTTTTAGAGCATTCAGTATGGTATGTCTGCATTTGTGGTGTCTTTGGAAATATTGGCCAGAAGAAGGACGAAAGAGAGGAGAATGTCCTTGTCATGGAAGTATGTATGATGCACAGACTGGTGTTGCATTTGCAGGACCAGCATCGTTGCAAGCACCACCTTCTAATGCTTTACCTAAATTAGATTTTGAAGCAGATGCTGACGGATTTCTGTGGATTAAACCTCCTAATTGGGGCGTAAACGATAATGGAGTAATAGGATATGGCCGCTTCGTTGCATAACCCATCTAGAAGAACAGGCGCAGTTGCGTTTTTCTATTGGATATGGGATGGACTAGATAGAACAATATTTACTGCAATCAAGTTTTCATTTCCAGCTAGATTTGTGAGCCCCTTTGGATTTTTGGGAATGCTCACATTCATTGTGTTTGTAATACTAGGAGTGTCTGGTGCTTTGTTGATGTTTTACTATCAACCGATACTGGATAGAGCGTGGGATAGTGTTCAGTTCATCAACGATGAAGTTCCGTTTGGGTTCCATATCAGAAATATTCACTATCATGGTTCCAATGCAATGGTGCTTTTAGCTATTCTGCACATGTATTATCAGTATTTTTCAGGACGATACAAAATCAGAAATGAAATACTTTGGGTTACCGGTGTAATTTTAGGAACAGTCACTATTCTTGAAGCATTTACAGGATATGATGTAATATTTAGCGAACGAGCTGAACTTGCAATCAGTATTGCAGCATCACTGACTAACTCTATACCTGTTGCGGGACCTGTAATCCGTGATGCGATGTTTGGTGCGGGGTTCTCTGACTTTGTATTAAGATTTTATGCCCAACATGTGTTCATTTTACCTTTGGTGATGCTTGGATTAATGGCAGTTCACTTTCCAAGATTTTTGGTATTTGACGTGCCGATGGTCTTTGCAATTGGTGGAGCTATAATGCTAACTGGAGGTGTATTCCCAATTGACATGGGATTCAAGTTTGAGCCTACGGTTCCGCCGGGAATTACAGTGCCGGAGTGGTATCTTACAGGATTGTATGCATTTTTGAGGACACAGTATGACAAATTCGTAACAGGAGTGTTATGGCCGGGACTGTTCATTGGTTCATTATTATTAATTCCATTCATTGATAGATACAAGAAATTCTCTTGGAAGGATCGCCCCATGATTACTGCATTTGGAATTACTGGTATTGCACAAATTATGGTTACAACATACTGGGGATTCTACATTCCAGCAGATACCACAATACCTTTGGTGGAACGACTAGTCATTGATCCAATCTTTTTGTATTCAGTAATGATTCTATTGGTGCCTCTTGGATTTGGATTCAGCTATATGATGATAAAGATGGCAAAAGAAGCGGAACGAAAAGCTAAACTTGCAAAAGAAAAGGGTCCAAAGAAGGTAGCTACAATTAATCTGTCACAAAAATGGATTAACTGGCTAATTGTAGCATTGTTGGCATTCCAAGTATTCCTCAATATAGCAGCATACAATGCAGCACTTACTGGAATGAAGAACATGTCTTTGTTCTTTATAGGATTAATCATGATAGTGTTTGCTGCATTCTTCCATGTGTATAGATATGGAATGAATGAGGCAAAGAAGGCACCACCTCCACCGCCAGCACCAATAAGCGAAGAAAAGCCAAAGGAGCTAGGTGAACCACAAGCAGCAGACACTGCAAAGATACCAGAAGGTGAACAAGGAAAGGAAAAACCAAAAGAGATTGCCCAAGAAGTACCGTCAGGCAAAAAAGCCGACTTGGGATTCAATCAGAACAAACAAAACCCTGACTCGTTTGGTTTAAACAAAGATCAGGATCTGGGACCGTCAGATCTTGGTAAGATGTAAAAAAAAACTATATAAGAACACGAACTGGTTTTAATTTTGTGAGTGCAACACCTACTTCGAGCCATGCATATGGAATTGGAGCAATTGCAATGATTGTTGCAGTAGCAGCCGGTGTTGTTTTCTATCAGGGCTATTATCTTCCTGAATCTCTAGCAAAACCGCAAGTAGATGAACATATTCTGGAACCTACTTCTACTACTATTATTGAAATGATTGAGGGTTCAGCAAGTCCTGAACAACAAGACAACTTTGTTCCAAAATTAGTAAACCTACAACTGGGAATAGACAATCACGTAATATGGGACAATGTAGACTCTACACCACACACTGTTACACCTGATCACAGAACAGAAGATCCCTACAGTGGTCCATTTGGATCAGAAGGTGTAATCAAACCAGGTGAGACATACGAATTTATCTTCACAGAGCCAACAGAAATTGAATATCACTGTCAACCTCATCCATGGATGACTGGCAAACTAATAGTAACAAAGGCAAGATTCTAGGCACTATATTTTGCAAAAATAATTTTACTTTCAATTTCTTTGTGCTGCTCTATAATTGATGCACGAAACTTTACCTCGTATTCCTTTTTTGGCTCAAATGAAATCGTTGCAGTAAATTCGGCCTTGTCTTCTGGCATTGCATCTCTTGGGATAAACAACCTTGCAACATTTTGTGATATGTTTTTGCCATTGTATGACTTGTAGATTATGTGCTCGTTTGAGTCAAGTATCTGGGTGTTAATTACTATGCCATCGTACCGTCCAGGATAACTAACTGTAATGGTTCCACTTATCTCTGAATCTGGATGAATTTCTTTTGAATTAATACTAAATTCAATGTCTCCCAATGAGTATGGCTGTTTTTTCTTGGCATAAATTTGTTAGAGCGGGCCCAAAGGGCTTCGATCCCTTGACCATTGGATTAGAAGTCCAACACTCTATCCATGCTGAGCTATGGGCCCAAGAACATTGAAAATATTTGCCATTTTAAGGGTTATCAAAGACTATTTCTCAAAATTAATGTACAAATTTATTTTGCAAATTAATGGTTAATCCATAAACTCATGAAGCTTGGAAAACGCCACATTGGAATAATTGCTGCAGTAGCAGTAGGAATTGCAGTATTTGCCACCATTTCATTCGAAGACACTGAAGTCATACTGCAAAAGAATCCTGAGATCGAGATTCACAACACTGATGAGCAATTAACAGAAAACGAACAAGCTGCAATTAGTCTGGTCCAAAACTACCAAGGACAAGACAACAAAGGCGATAGTTTAGCATATGTTATTGGAAATATAGTTTCATCTAAATATTCTGAAGATGTAATTTACTCGCCTAACACCAAACTGGGTTGGGCAGCGTTTACAGATCCAGACCAACCAAACATGTATGGTGTGACGTTTGAGTTCGTCTCTGACAATGACGAGTTTTCATTTTTGTGGTTTGTTAATCTGGATACAAATGATATTGTTGCAGCAAGCGATGGAGCAGAACAGCTACTAGACATAGTAGATTCTAGATAGATTAACTATGATTGCCAAGCTATAATAGAGATTTTTACATAGTGAAGATTTAATGACAGAACACGAAGCTGCCACAATTGGAGAGTTTCATTCTGTTTCAGAACTGATTGCATCTAATGTGTCGCTTCAGATTGCAATGATTATCCTTGTGATAGGAATTATCTCAATTGTCCTAGCTTATAGAAAATTCTCAAAGTGGATCAACTCACAAAAATTTACTTATACAAATCCACACAAATCTAGATTTCTTCGAACATCGCTTCTGCCGCTACTTGCCCTTGTATTGATTACTGGTGTCAATGGATACATACAAGCTACGGAGCTTTTTGTTGATGATGAGGATCTAGAACAGTCTCCTGAAGAAATTTTTGCAAAAATAATCACTACACTAAACATAATCGTGATTGGATATACTGTTTCTAGGTTGGTACCAATTGCAATAAGCAAGTACCAGGCATCGCAAGAAGATTGGGAAGACTTTCTTGTATGGAAAGAAAAGCGAGGATTTCCTGACGATGAAGACAACTTGTTTCACAAAATCTATGAGTGGAGACCACCAAAAGAACCACCACAGGAAATGTCAAAAGAAGAGTTTCAAAAACTTCTCAAAACAGATGAAGGAAAAAAGATTCTTGAAAACTTTAGAACAAAAAAAGGATTCGAGATTGGTTCTTTAGTATCCCTAGTTGAGAATCCGTTTGAGGAATGGAAAAAGTCAGAAAAGAAAAAGTATGAAAAATATTACAACGACTGCGTAACCGGACAAAACGAGGTAGGACAAAAACTAAGACCTGGCGTAAAACCAGCTGAGATTTTTCCATTTGATACATGGAAAGAAGAAAAGAGACTGCAAAATTATGACAAGATAAAGCCTGGTGCAAAGCCGGCAGGATATGCCGAAAGACAAAGGGAGCTGATGCCAAAGACACTGATTGTAGCAGTTCCACCTATAATCATAGGTGCATTTTTTATTGGAATACTGATCTGGTGGAATGTAGATCTGTTTGTTTTGGGAACTGCTCTTGCAGGGCTTGGTGTTGGTATTGGGTTTGCACTAAAAGAGACACTAGAAAATGTCTTTGCATATCTGATGATAAGAAAAGACAAGATCTTTTTGGAAGGTGACCGTGTGTTGATTGAAAATTATAATGGATACATACACAAAATCACAACCAGAGCAACTTACATCAGACACGCGCTAAATGAATCCATCGCAATATTTCCAACAAGACAAATGCTAGCTACTAAGGTGATTAACTTTTCAAAGTATTTTGAGGCTGTTCCAGCATTTGTCGAAGTTGGCACATCATATCTTAATGACCCCGAAGAGGTCTGCTCTATACTAGTAAAGGTAGGAAAACGTGCAATGAAAGAAATCAAAGACTCCAAAGGAAGACATCTTGCTATTCAGGAAAAATGCCCCTATCTTGATGAGAACAAGCCTAGCTGCGGATGCGACAGGGGAATAACTGAGATGGAGCAGCCTTGGGTAATTTTTGATGACTTTGGCGATTCGGCACTAAAGTTTGTGATGTGGGTTTATGTCCGAGATTACGGCTCACAATTCAAAATGAAAAGCAATCTTAGAATAATGATCTACAACGAATTCAAAAAGCACGACATTAGGATTCCATGGCCTATTAGAACAATCTATCAGGGAGATCAAAAAAGAGAAGAAGACGAAATACAAAAGCTAGAAGACATCAGGCAAAAGACACTTGACAAGTATGGACCAGGCTCGATGAACGAATTCTAGACTACCATTTTTTTTCAGAATTGTCTCGTTGCATCTTAAACAAGTATTGCTGGGCGTATCCTGCATTTTCTCCAAAGTGCTTCACTATCTTGTCATGAAGAATATTGTGTTGCCGTTCTGTGATTGTTTTTGTGTTTATTTTGAACTTGTCTGAATAATATCTCTCAAGTATTCTAATCATCCATCTGTCTAGTGGGAATGATTCTAGTTTTTCAAGTGAGAACAACAGTATGCAATCAGCTACCTTGTTTCCAATTCCTGGAATGGTTCTGATAATTGATTTTGCAGAGTGATAGTTGTGTTGTTTTAATTCGTCTAGATTGATTTGTCGTGTAGCTACTTTCTTTGCAGCTTCTAAGATGAATTTGGAACGATAACCCGTACCACACTTTTTGATCTCTTCTATACTAGCTGATGCTAGCTGCTCAGGTGTGGGAAACAAGAAAAACTCAATTCCATCAAACTGAATCCTTTTGCCAAATCTTTGACAAATATTGTTTAGGTTTGACTTTATCTTTTGTATGTTGGAGTTAGATGACACAATAAATGAGACTAGACACTGAAACGGATCTTGTCTTGTTATGCGAAGTCCTTGATATTTTTGTACGGCACTGCTGACTGTTTTGTCTTGGGAGATTTCTACAATTATCTTTCTTATTTTGTCACTTAGTCTGAAAAAGTCACATGAACTATTATCGGATGTAACTATGGTGCCATCTTCCGATACCCTGATTATTCGCTGCCCGTCTATTCCATACCAGTATCCATTGATTTTTTGCCACAAAAATACCTGACCGCTATTTATGGTATGATCTAAATTGATCTGATTCATTTCACACTGAAATGGTCTCATTTACCTTGGGAGCCACTGCCTCGAATCCGAATTTTTCGTGAATCTCTTGTGCAAATGTACCGCATGATTCTTCATCACCATGAACTGTCAGAACCTTTGGGTTTCCCTTTATTGTTTTGAGCATATCAAATAATTCATTTCTGTCTGAGTGCCCTGAAAACTCAAACTGCTTTACCTCTGCTGCTACATTAAGGTCCTTTCCTCTAGTCGATACCTTACCAGAGTCTAGCAGTTTTCTTCCAGGCGTTCCCTCTCCCTGGTATGATACTAGGGCTATTCCATTTTTTGGCTCAAATGCCAGATGTTGCAAATAATACACTGCATTTCCACCAACTAGCATACCGGCAGGTGAAATAACAACACATGGCTCCTCTAGTGCCTTTTTTCTTTCATTGTGCTGTCGTATGGATACTGCCTCATTAATTGCATCTGAGAATACTTTGGGATCACGTAGGTAGTTTGGATGCCGGAATATTATTTCATTTACTTTTAGTGCCATACCGTCCATGATTATTTTGTGTTTGAAATTGGCACTTTTCAATACACATGCAATCTCCTGAGATCTTTCCACTGAAAATGATGGAATAAACAAAGTTCCCTTTCTGTCCATCACTTCGTTTGCAAATTCAATTAACTGTTTTTCTGATTCCTTTCGTGGCATCTGCTCTGTCTGCGAATATGTGCTTTCAGTGATTAGCATGTCAATTTCGCCAACATCCAAGTCAGCTTCTCTGAGCATTCTTGAGCCCTTTACCTTTATGTCTCCAGTGTAAAACAATTTCTTTTTGTTTGATTCGACCAACACAGTGCTTCCGCCAAGTACATGTCCTGACTCTCGAAGCTCAAATGTTGCATTTCCTTTCTTGACTTTTTGTTTGTATTCTATTTCTTTTGCATTTCGCATCATGTTGTTTAATTCAGGTAATCCAAATGGATGTGCATTCTTTTCAATTTTCAGCATATCTTCGATTAATAATTGTGACAAATCAAATGTAGGTGGTGTTGCATAAACTTCGGTATTTCCACTGACATACAATGCAGGAATGTATCCGGAGTGATCTAGATGAGCATGTGTAATTATTGCAGCATCGACATCTTTTGGTTTTACGTGTAGTGGGTATTGTGGCGGTTCTCGTTTATGGGCAAACATCACTCCATAGTCTAACAAAAGATTTGTTCCATCACAATTTACTAAAAAGCCTGATCGACCAACTTCGTTGGCAGCTCCTAAAGTTTTTACATCCAAGGAATCAGTTGGATAA
>CAYWRD010000062.1:0-7714 GCA_964460675.1 uncultured Nitrosopumilaceae archaeon | reverse complement strand
CGGTCGAACCCACCCCATAGGAGTGCTTCGTGCCAGGTGAGGAGGCGGGCTGCCTGGGCGGTGTCGCCGGCCGCTAGCAGCCACTGGCTCGCGGAGAGCCTATGGATCGACGGCACGTACGGGTGGCGGGCGCCGTAGGCTGCGTGAAGGCCGGCCTTCGCGCTCTCCCACTCGAGGGTGGCGAGGGAATCGGCCGCCGCCTCCCGTTCTCCCATGGCGTCCAGTCCGTAGGCCTCCAGGGAGCGCCCCAGGAGATCGGCGAACCGGGAGCCGCTTCCCCGCACCTCTTCCCGGGCGCGGCGGATCGCTCCGACGTCTCCCCGCGCGTGCGCGACCTGGCCGTCCAGCCACGCGAGCTCCGCCCGGCCTTCGGGTTCGGTCGCGGGCGGCGAGCGGGCGGCGGCCTCCCGCCACCGGAGCGCCGCCTCGGGCTCCACGGTTCCCAGAGCGGTCCCGAGGGCCGCGAGGCCGTAGGCACGGAGCGGCGCGCCGGGGTCATCCCAGAGACGCAGCGCCTGGTCCGCGGCGGCCAGCGTCGAGTCCCAGGCTCCGCGCGCGACCCACGCCAGAGCCTTCCCCATCCAGAAGGCCCCGGCCACCTCGCGGGCGCCCGCCTCGGCCAGGATCGCGTCGGCCTGCTGGATCTGGGCCCGAGGGAAGCCGTAGGAGAGGAAGCTGGTAGCGATCTCCTCGGCGCTGGGCACGGCCACCCGGGCGGGCCTCGGCTCGCCTCGCGCGTCGAGCGCCAGGGCCGCGCGCGCCGACCGGACGGCCCCGTCCCCGGGGAAAGCCCCTCCCGAACGCAGGAGCCGCTCGAGCGCCCGGAAATAGGTGAGCAGGCCGGTGGCGAAGCGGGGCCCGGACGCGGCCGCCCGCTCCAGCTCCTCCAGAGCCTGCCGCGCTCGCGCCGTGTCCCGCTGGAAGACGGCGACCGAGAACAGCTGCTCCCAACCCGGGGCGAAGGAGGGATTGAGCGTCACGACCTGCTCGACCGCCGCCCGGGCGTCAGGGTAGCTGGTTCCCAGGTACGGACCCCAGCGCACGAGCTCGCTCGCGTACTCCCACCAGCCCGGCCAGTGACCCGGGAAGAGGCGCACGACGTCCCGAAGGATCGCGAGCCGGACGTCGCGGGAGGGGGCCAGATGGCTCTCCACCAGGAGGCGGTCCGCCGGCGGAAACTCGTGGCGATGGGCCGCGAGGCCGGCCAGGGCCGCGCTGTCCGGCCGGCTTCCCGCGTAGGTACGCGGATGCAGCGAGCGCCAGTACGCGAACCAGAAGGTCGAGTCCTCTTCGAACGCCCGTTCGAAGGCGGCCACCGCCCGCCGAAAGTCGGACCGGGCCAGGGCTCGCTCGCCCTCCAGGTATGCCTTCAACGCCGGTACCGAGCCGGTCGTGACGGCCGCGAGGCTGGGGATCGGGATCTCCCCGCGGCTCCAGATGCCGCGGAGGAGCGCCAGGGTGGCGGAGTCGCTGAGGGCGGCGATGTGATCCCGGGGTGCGAGCGCCGCCGCCCGGGCGATCGGCCGCAGGTCCTCCGCGCCGTACAGGCCGAAATCCAGACGGACCTCATCGCCGGAGCGGATGAGGATCCCGTGGACGACGCCGGTCGCCCCGAGGCGTCGGGCCAGCTCGGCGCCGCGTTCGAGCGAGTACGCGGCGTCGCCCACCTGGGCCAGCACGGTGAGGGCCGGCACCACGTGAATTCCCCCGACGCCGTCCAGGCTCGCGCTCAGGGTGACGGCCAGCTCGCGGCCCAGGCGCGCGAGCGCGGTATCCTCGCCGATCGGCTCGGGCGGGATCACGGCGATCGCGGAGACGCCGCTCACCACCTCCCCGTCTCCCCTGAAAGGGCGCGTGGGGAGGAAGCCGAAACCGATGATCAGCAGTACCGCCACCGCCGCGGCCCAGGTTCCCGGGAACCGGGCGAGGCGACGGAGCCACCTCGACCCTCCGGAGGGGCGCGCCGTGCGTTCCGGCGGGCCGACGTCGCCACGAAGGGGGTGGAGCGCCCGGAGCAGGCTCTCGGCGTCGGGCGGTCGCTCCGCGGGCTCCTTGGCGAGGCAGCGGCGAACCCACGCGCCCAGCTCATCCGGCACGTCCGGGCGCAGGGCCTCGACCGGCTCCGGTTCTTCGTGCCGGATGGAGTGGATCAGAACCCGGTCGTCGGAGCCGCGGAAGGGCCGCCTGCCGGTCAGCATCTCGTAGAGCACGGCGCCCAGGGACCAGAGGTCGGAGCGGGCGTCCACCTCCTCCCCCCGGGTCTGCTCGGGGCTCATGTAGGCCACCGTTCCCGGGGTCGCTCCGGCTTTCGTCAGCGCCCGCCCCCCCACCTTGGCCACGCCGAAGTCCACGATCTTCACGAGCCCTTCGGGAGTGACGATCAGGTTGCCGGGCTTGATGTCCCGGTGCACCAGCCCCCGCCTGTGGGTGGCGCTCAACCCCTCCGCCACCTGGGTGGCCACGTCGACGGCCTCTCCCACGGGAAGCGGGCCCCGCCGGATCCGCTCCTCCAGGGTCTCCCCCTCGTAGTACGCCATGGAGATGTAGAGGCGACCGTCCTCGGTCTCCCCGATCTCGTAGACCGTCTCGACGTTCGGGTGGTCGAGGGCGGAGGCGGCCTTCGCCTCCTCGGTCAGCCGACGCCTGGAGGGCTCGTCGAGAGCGAGCCAGGGGGGAAGGAGCTTGAGGGCCACGTAGCGGTCGAGACGCGAGTCGCGCGCGAGCCAGACGACCCCCATGCCGCCCCGGCCCAGACGGCGGAGCAGACGATACGGTCCGATCTCGCCGTCCGCCTCCAGAGAGTTCGGCCCGGCGGCTTCCAGGAGGGCGGCGGCACGAGCCGCGTTCACCGGTCCTGGGAAGCCCGATCCGCGCGAGTCGGGACCGGTCCTCGCCGGTCCGGCCGCCGCGGTCTTCCGCTCCGACCGCTCCAGGGCCTCGTGCGTCGCCAGGAGGGCCTCTACCTCCGCCCCGAGGCCCGGATCGTCAGGGCAGGCCTCCTCGAGATAGTCGGGCCGGTCCTCCGGAGCGAGGTCCAGCGCCTCGCGGAAGAGGCGCTGCAGCCGCCGCCACCTCTCCGGGGATGCGGACGCTCTCCGCTCTGGCGGATCAGCCATTCTCGGCCTCGCCGGGCCGCAGCCGCGAGTAGAGCCAGGCTCGCGCCACGGCCCAGTCGTACTTGACGGTACGCGGCGAGACGTCCAGCGCATCCGCCGTCTCGTCCACGCTGAGTCCCCCGAAGAAGCGGCACTCCACGACCCGCACCTGTCGGGGCTCCAGCTCCGCCAGTCGATTCAGCGCGTCCTCCAGGTCCAGCAACTCTTCCGAGAAGGCGTCCACCTCCCCGGCCGTCTCCTCGTCGAGCGTCACGGGACGGCGCTCGCCGCGGCGCTTCTGGGCCCCTCGTCGGCGGGCGTGGTCCACCAGCACGCGCCGCATCGCGCGAGCGGCGGCCGCGAAGAAATACGCCCTTCCTTTGCGGGTCACCCGGGTGTCGTCCACCAGCCGGGCGTAGGCCTCGTGGACGAGCGCGGTGGTCCGCAGCGTGTGGTCGGGGCTCTCCCCGGCCAACTGCCGGTGGGCCATTGCCCGCAGCTCCTCGTAGATGAGCGGGACCAACCGATCCAGGGAGGGGGCGTCGGCGGGATCGGCCGTCTGGAGAAGGGCGGTCGTGCGTCCCCGAGGGGAAGCCTCTGCGCTCACGGGACACTCCTTCTCTAGGACGCTCCTCGCTCTCTGACGATACGCCTTCGCCCCCGGCCGCAGCAACGGCGTTGCCCGGCCGGCCTTTGCCCCCCCGGGTCCCATCTCGCGCAGGAGCGGATGAGAGATGAGAAGAGAGGTGTGCCGCGCGAACCGCCTTACAGGCGAAGGGAGGTTGCAATGAGGATGTCGGGGAAGCTGATCACGTTGGCCCTGGGCCCGGCACTGGTCGCCGGTTGCTCGGACGGCGGCGTGATGGACGCTGGGGACAGGCTCCCGGATGGCGAGGCCGCCCGGCCGTCGGTCGAGGTAATGGCGGCATCGCCCGTCGACGTCGGCGGCGTCTGGAACTGGAGCAACGAGGAGATGCTGAGGTTCCCGCCGTTCGTCGCGGCCATGCTGGGCATCGCTCCGGAGGGCCGGAACACCCACGCGCGCTGCGAGTCGGCCGGGACGATGACGCTGGTTCAGACCGGCGCCACCTTCCAGGGCATCGCCACGAAGACCTTCAACGCTTGCGAGACGAAGGGCGGTCAGCCGTTCCAGCAGCCGGGCGTGAACTTCGTGATCGCGGACGGTCGCGTGACCGGGGGGAGCGTCCGGTTCACGTTCAGCAGTTTCTTCGTCACCCCGTGCCCCCACCACGCGGTCATCTCGGCGGTCAAGAACGGAGTCGCGGCCGGCCTGAGCGGCACGGGAAGGTGCATCCTCCCCGGACACCCGCGGTCCGAATCTCCGGTGGTCGAGGATCCTCCGCCGGGAGGCACGAGCAAGACGTTGAGCTGGGAAGCGACGCGGCCGTGAGACGGGCCGCCGCGAGCCGAAGGAGGGTGGAAGCGGCCGCCTTTCTCCTGCTGGCCGCCGCGGCGGCCGGATCGGGTCCGTTCCGCGCGAGCATCCCGGTGCCGTCGCCGATGCCCACGACCCGTACGTACTACGTGGCCGCCGACGAGGTGGAGTGGGACTACGCGCCCAGCGGGAGAAACGAGATCACGGGCCTCGCGCTGGGAGGACCGGAGGCCTTCTGGACGGCGCCCGGCCCCCACCGGGTCGGTCGGGTCTACCGGAAGGCGATCTACCGGGAGTACACGGACTCGACCTTCCTCCGTGAGGAGCCCCGAAGACCGGAGTGGGAGCACCTCGGCTTCCTGGGCCCGCTCCTCAGGGCGGCCGTGGGCGACACGATCCGGGTCGTGTTCCGGAACCGCGCCTCCTTCCCGGCCAGCCTCCACCCCCACGGGGTCTTTTACGACAAGGCGTCGGAGGGCGCGGGCTCGGCGGACGGCACGGCGAAGGAGGAGCGGGCGGACGACGCCGTTCCGCCTGGCGGTACGTACACGTACATCTGGCCCGTCCCCGACCGGGCCGGTCCGGCGGACGGGGACCCCAGCTCGATCCTCTGGATGTACCACTCGCACGTGAACGAGCCTCGGGACGTGAACGCCGGGCTCATGGGCCCCATCATCGTCACGGCGCGGGAGGCGGCGCGGGCGGACGCCACGCCGGCCGACGTGGACCGCGAGTTCGTCGTCTCCTTCCACGAGGTGAACGAGAACGCGAGCTGGTACCTGGAGGAGAACAACCGACGCTACGCCGGCGACCCGGACGGGATCGAGATCGGCTTCCCCGCGTTCGTCGATTCCCTCGGCGCGAGCAACATCATGCAGTCCATGAACGGCTACGTGTACGGCAACCTGCCGGGGCTCGAGATGTGGGCCGGGGAGCGCGTCCGCTGGTACCTGATGAGCTCCACCAACTTCGAGATCCACGCTCCCCACTGGCACGGGAACACCGTGGTCGCGGAGAGGATGCGGACCGACGTGGCCGCCCTTCTGCCGATGGGGATGCTGGTGGCGGACATGGTGCCGGACAACCCCGGGACCTGGCTCTTCCACTGTCACGTGGACCTGCACCTCGTGGCGGGAATGCAGGCACACTACACCGTCCTTCCCGCGGCGTCGGGGGAAGGCTCGTCCTCTGGCGGCTGAAGGGCGCTAGGCTCGGGGCCTCTGCGCTGGCACGCGAGGCGCTCGGGGTGTAGTAACACCCCATGAGCACCGACGCGCCGAGCGACTTCATCCGCGAGATCGTGGCGGCCGACGTGGAGGCCGGTGAGCACGGAGGGGTCGTGCGCACGCGATTCCCCCCGGAGCCGAACGGCTTCCTGCACATCGGTCACGCTACGGCCATCTGCCTCGACTTCGGGATCGCCGAGGAGTTCGGGGGATCCTGCAATCTCCGCATGGACGACACGAACCCGGAGACGGAGGAAGAGAAGTACGTCGAGGAGATCGCCCGCGACGTGCGCTGGCTCGGGTTCGAGTGGGAGGGCGAGATCCGCTACGCCTCGGACTACTTTCCGCAGTTCTACGAGCTGGCGCTCCGGCTCGTGCGCGACGGAAAGGCGTACGTGGACTCGCTCTCCGAGGAGGAGATCCGGGAGTACCGGGGCACGGTCACCGAGCCGGGGCGCCCGAGCCCGCACCGCGACCGCTCGGTCGAGGAGAACCTGGACCTCTTCACCCGGATGCGGGCCGGCGAGTTTCCGGACGGCGCCCACGTGCTGCGGGCGCGGATCGACATGGCGGACCCGAACATGAAGATGCGGGACCCGCTCCTCTACCGGATCCGGCACGCGGAGCACTACCGGACCGA
Organism: uncultured Nitrosopumilaceae archaeon; assembly: GCA_964460675.1. GTDB lineage: Archaea > Thermoproteota > Nitrososphaeria > Nitrososphaerales > Nitrosopumilaceae > CAYWRD01. The sequence continues at coordinate 1,357 of CAYWRD010000062.1, read as the reverse complement.
GGGGGAGTGGCCGATCTACCCGATGTACGACTGGGCGCATCCCCTGTCGGACGCGATCGAGGGGATCACCCACTCGCTCTGCACGCTCGAGTTCGAGGTGAACCGGCCGCTGTACGACTGGGCCGTCGAGAACACGAGACCCGCCGCGATCGGACTGGCCGAGTCGGAGGAGCCGGGAGCCTGGGATCCGCGCCCGCGGCAGTACGAGTTCGCCCGGCGGAACCTGGATTACACGGTCATGAGCAAACGGAAGCTGCTCCGGCTGGTGCGCGAGGGGAAGGTGGACGGCTGGGACGACCCGCGGATGCCCACGCTGGCCGGGCTGCGCCGTCGCGGCGTCCCGCCCGCGGCGATCCGCACCTTCTGCCGCCGCGAGGGGATCTCGAAGGCCGACCACCGGGCCGACATCTCGAAGCTCGAGTCCGCGATCCGCGACGAGCTGAACCGGACCGCGCCCCGCGTGATGTGCGTGCTCGACCCGCTCCTGGTCGTGGTCACGAACCACCCGGAGGAGGAGGTGGAGTGGCTGGAGGCGCCCTACTTCCCGCGCGATGTGGAGAACCCGCCGCCCGAGTGGCCGGAGGGCCGGTCCGTCCCGTTCTCGCGGACCCTCTACATCGAGCGGGACGACTTCCGCGAGGCTCCGCCGAAGGGATACCGGCGCCTCTCGCCGGGCCGCGAGGTCCGCCTCCGCTACGGCTACTTCCTCCGCTGCGACGAGGTCGTGAAGGACGAGACGGGCGAGGCCGTCGAGCTCCGCTGCACCTACGATCCGGACACACGCGGAGGCTCGGCGCCCGACGGGCGGAAGCCGGAGGGGACGATCCACTGGGTCTCGGCCGAGGAGGGGCTGCCCTGCCGGGCCCTTCTGTACGACCGGCTGTTCGCCGAGCCCGACCCCGAGGCCGAGGGCGAGGACTTCACCGACGCGCTGAACCCCGAATCTCTGCGGACGATGGAGAAGGCGTGGGTCGAGCCGAGCGTGGCCGACGATCCGCCGGGGACGCGCTATCAGTTCGAACGGCAGGGATACTTCGTGCGGGACCCCGGAGCGGAGGTTGCTTGGGGGGCTGCCGCCGCCGGCTCGGAAGGCGTCGGCGGGTCGGGAGCGAGTCCCGGTACCCTCGTCTTCAACCGGACGATCGCGCTACGGGACACGTGGCGCGACAAGCTCCGGGACCGTGCCGGGGTCGAGGACGCGGTCGAGGCGGAAGCGATCGCCGCCTCCGCCCCCGAGCCCGGGCCGGACGCGACACCCCCGGGGGAGCGGCGCGAGACGACTTCGGCCGAGATGGTCGCCGGGGACGAGGACCGCCGCTCCGAGGAGCGGGACCACGCGCGCGAGCGGACTCCCCAG
>CAYWRD010000061.1:0-7795 GCA_964460675.1 uncultured Nitrosopumilaceae archaeon | reverse complement strand
ATTTTTGGTTTTTATTACCATTCTTAGGATATTTAGTATATGCCTGACAATAAACAATTCAGAAAGCTTACAAAAAAAGAACTAATTCTTAAAGGTTCAATTATTGCTTTGATTATTACAATTCCATCCATTGCAGCATTTTTAGTTTCATGGAAATTTTTAGATGATCTTATGCAAGCAGCAATTATTGGAGCAGTAATTCACTTTGTTGCTATGGGCTTCTCTCTAAAAATCTCTAAAAAACTACTTGTAAAGACTACATAACTGAGATTTATAATTCAGAATTAATTAGATAAATCCGATGGAAAATAACATTGAAAATGATCTTATTTCTGAAATTAAATTAAATCGTATTCAAGCCAAAGTTTTCTTATTGGTAACTTGTAATGGAAAAATGACTTCTGAACAAATTTCTGACAAACTCGATATTTCTCAAGATCTTGCAAAAAAAACAGCCAAAGAACTAATTGGATTAGGTGCATTCATTGATTTTTCTGATACAGAGTATGAGGCAATGCATCCTAGATTTACGGCTGTAAACATGTACAGAAAATATTGTGAGAGGGAAAAAATTGAATTCAAACGAAACAAAATAGTTGATAACATTGGAGTAGTCTTGGAAAAATTCTACGATGATGCAAGGACTAAATAGTACTAATTAGCGGTAAATGACAATGAGCACAACTACGGAATCTTGTAATCATCAACCTGTATACTATGGAGTAGTAAACATCAATATTGATGAAAGAACAATTGGCTCAGTTGATGTCTGGCGTTGTGCAGCTTGCAAAAAAAGATTTTGTGAAGAAAAACAATTGGGTATTGAGTCATTATCAGAAATTGTCGGTATGCCCAAAATAGAACCCGATGAGAAGTGGGCAGTTTGTATTTGCAAGTTACAAAAAGGAAAAGACAAATGGAAATTAGTACGGCTAAAAGAAAATTCAGAAATTAAACATGAATGCATAGATGAAAAAATTATCCCATTATCTGTAAAGGATTATCAAATTGACGATGATAAGCATTGGAGTTTTCTAATTGACGATCATGTCAATCAGGCAGTAGAAATTTAATTTAAAATGGAACTCAAAGTACACATTAACAATATTCATGGAAGCCAGATGGCTGCAAAGATAACTGGCAAATTCACCTTAGATGAAAAACAGTTTAGATTTACGGCTATTGCCTTTGGAAGAATTGGTGGACAAAATGTGGGAGTAAAACTCTCTAAAAATACTGAAAAAGATCTTGAAAAATTAGGATACAATGTTGATGAAGTAATAGATTCTCTTCAAGCTTATCTTTTACAGGGTAACATTTCCCTGCCAGAAGGATTGAAACGAGAAACTTTTGTTGATGACTAAAACTCTGCTTCTTCTAGGGCTTTAGCGCAGTTACAACTTCTGGTTTTTGGAATTATATCTATTAAGTCAGTTAGTAGTTTTTTTGTCATTTCGACATTTTTTGATAATGTCTCTAAAACCTCTTTTGCAGTTACTGGTTTTTCTGCCCATACATCATAATCCGTAATTGTGGAAATTGATACGTAGCACATTTGAGCTTCTCTTGCAAGCTGACATTCTGGGACAAGAGTCATTCCGATAACATCGGAATCTGTACTTCTGTAGAATTTTGATTCTGCTTTTGTTGAAAATCGGGGGCCTTCTATGCAAACGTAAGTACAATCATTATGCATAGGTAAATTGTGTTTATTTGCTGTGTCTAACACAGATGATTGTAATTCTGGGCAGAATGGATCGGCAACTGATATGTGAATCACTCTACCGTCCTCTGAAAAAGACCCCTTTCTTGTCTTTGTAAAGTCTAAAAATTGTGTGGGTAAAGCAAAATGTCCTGGTGCAATCTCTTCTTTTAGACTTCCTACTGCTGAAGGTGCAATAATTCTAGTAATGCCTAATTCTTTGAATGCCCAAATATTTGCTCTATAGTTTATCATATGTGGGGGTAAAGTATGCTTTTTTCCATGTCTTGGTAAAAAGGCAATTTTTCTCCCTTTGAACATACCTACTGTTATGGAGTCAGAAGGTTTTCCATATGGTGTATCGATTGTAATTTCTTGAGCCTCTTTTAATAGGCCAGAATCATAAATTCCTGTTCCGCCAAAGATGCCGATCTCGACGTCTTTTTCCACTAGTACTTCACCAATGATTTGATGGGGTATTTGCTTATTCCTTTGGCACCATTTAGTTCTGTTAATTCTATTATGAAAGCAAACCCTACTACTTTCCCACCAATCTTTTCAATTAGCTTTGCGGAGGCTTTGGCAGTTCCACCAGTTGCTAATAGATCATCACAAATTAGGATTCTTTGACCTTTATCTATTGCATGTTTTTGAATTTCAACAGTATCTTTACCATACTCTATTGAATATGATAATTTGCTTGTTTTTCCAGGAAGTTTTCCTGCCTTTCTTATCATAATCATTCCTTTGTTATATCTGATTGCTAATGCACATGCCAGTAAAAATCCTCTGGATTCTATTCCAGCAAACAAGTCAATATCGTTTGGATGGAAGTGTTTGGCTAACTCGTCTACTACATATGAGAGAGCTGAAGGATCTTTTAAAATTGGACTAAAGTCTCTAAATAAAATTCCTTTTTTAGGAAAATTTGGAAATTCATCTATTTTGTCTTTGAGATTCACAGATACTTTGAAAAAGTAGTTGAATAAAATTGTTTGATTTTATTCTATTTTAAAAGTTGTTTCAGCTGAATCAAAGGCATCTTTGGATTTTATTGTATATGTTCCAGGCTCTAAATCCTCAGGAATGATCCATGGAATTTTAAGTTCTCCATCCCCTGAAGCGTTTCCTTTCAATTCGCCTACTATTTCGCCCTCTGGTGAAATAATTTGTGTTTCTACTGTTTGTGCTGCTCCTATTATTCTAATGGTTATACTATCTCCAACACCTGCAAAATCTGTACCCTTTTCAACAAAGATTATCATTCCTTCTTCGTTAACTGCAGTTACTTCAAATTCTGTTATATCGAAGTTAGAACCACTTTCAGCTCTAATTGACCATGTTCCAGGAATGGCTTCAGAGGGAATTCTAAATGAATTGTTTGAAATCTTGCCATTTTTATTAGAAAATGATTCTCTTTCTTTGATTTTGTTTCCCTCAGGATCTAATAAAGTCAAAGTGAGTATTACATTAGAATTTGTTTCACCTAAGACTAAAATTTGATCTCCTGTATTATATTCGACCTTGGTTGTATTGATGTTGATATCCCCAGAACCTGTTTGTAGGCCTACTGTGAATATGGTGGAACTTCGTGCAGTACCTTTACTTACGACAGCAGTGTATACCCCTGATGAAAATTTATCTAGATCTATAGTGTGTTTTCCCCTTCCATCAGGACCTATTTTTATTGGGATAGTTTCCCCGACTGGTTTGTCTGAAGGATCTACTATTAACAAAGATACTGTTTCAGATGGTTCTCCTCTGATGATCATTTGTGCATCTTCTGTCTTTTTGTAATTTAGTTTGTTAAATTCTACATCTACTGGGATTTGGGGTATTTCTCCAAGTCCTGCATAAATTAGTTCAAGATTTTCTTCTTGTGATGCAAACAATGTATAGGTCCCCTCTTCAAAATCGTTTGTAGTCTGCAATTCAATCTCTACATACCCTGATTCATCTACAGTAATAATGTCTGAAAATACCTCTTGATCTATTGGGTCTTCTATAACAATTTCAAGAGGTTTGTTTGGTATAGCGGTTCCATTAAATCTCATAATATCTCCGATTTCATATTTTAATTCACTAGGTGTCAGAAGAATTACTTTGTCTGTTTTTACTTCATAAGTTCTAATGATATTTTCTTTACCATCTGATATTTTTGCAGTATATTTTCCAAGAGGTGCTTCTAATGAAACAATTAGAGGTTCTTTTAATTTCCAATTTCCTTTTGCATCTACTTCAGCTGATTTTGTTGTAATTTCCTTGCCATCGGGATTCGTAATTGTCGCCGTAACAGTACTTTTTGGCTGTCCCGTTCCATGTATTTGGAGTTCATCTCCTCTATGTATCTCAGAACTTATACCTTTAATTGTCAATTTGATATCTGTTGATTCTGGAATTCGGTCTTTTTCATCACCAAGTCTTAGACTAACTGTTTTTTTGTTTCCTTGTTTGTCTTTTACAATAAACTCTACTCTTTCAGTCTTTGCACTATCTGGAATTTTAGTTGTAGTTATGAACTGACCTGCATCATTTGTTACAAAAGAATCTAGTTTCTTATCGTCCAAATACAAATCAAATTCTTGAGTGGGTGCAAAATTATCTCCTGTTACTCTGATAGATGAACCAATATTTGGTTTTTCTGGAATTATTCGAAATTGTGAATCTTCAAGAACTCCTTTATCTGTAGGGGTTGATTTTTTTTCTTCAGTTTTTGCTGGCTTGGGCAAATCTTCAGCTAGAGTTTTTCCAATATCTAGTTGTTTTTCATCTTTGTCTAGTGCTTTCCAGTTAATTCCTGGTTTTTCTTTATCTGTCTTAATTCCAAACTTTACTGATTCTCCAGGCATTACAAATTCATCGGATGTGAATACGATCACTCCTTGTGGTGTTTTTTCACCAGTCCAGCCTCTCTCTGTTTTGAATGATTTGAAGTTAAAATCAGAACCTAACCACATTCTAAATGTGTTAATTGGAGTATCCCCTGTATTTTCAAATTCAATAATGGTAGTTTCTTCAAAAGCTGTACTTTTAGCATCTACGGACTCGGCAGCATATGTATTTGGTATTCCTGCTACGATTGTAGATGAAGTTAGAATTAATGCAAGGAAAATTCCCTTTGAGGTGAGGTTTAACATCTGATTTTTCATTTCTATCTCTTTAAATTAAATCTTAAAGGTAATTTATGGTAAGAGTATTTCTAACTTCTGTATTTTTTATGAGCAAACTTGATTAACTATCGTCTGAGTTTGTGAAATTTCTCAATATCTGACTTTGTGGCTACATTCTGGTACTGTCTTATTCTTTCTGCAATTAGCCTGTAAAGTGATCTGAAATTGTCTTTTGTTTTATCTGAAAGAAAATCTGTTTCTCCCAGTGCTATCTTTTCACAGATATACCTCGTTATTTCCTCGTTATCAAATTCACCCCAATCGTCTTCTTTGTGGTCTTCCCAGATTGATTTTAGACTATCCAAAACCCCTTTTTGCTTATCTAATTCAATATCTTCTGGGGTTAGGTTAGTGTATCCTTCTCTGCGCAGTTTGATTTCGTAGGTTTGATTTACAGCATGCAGATAGTCATTTAGCACCATGTAATCTTCAATTGATTCTAGCTTTTTGCCTTCTCTCTCAAAGAAAATAGTTTGAAGCGGTGAGAATTCATTTGATACTAACTGAGAAGAAATTTGTTTAGATTCCTCGGTATTGTCAAGTAAGATAAATGTCTTATAGCCATGGTTTCTGTAAAATATCGCCAATGGTAGTACAGAATTTTTATTATATGCAGCAACTACGTTAAGCGGATTCATAGAAATATTTGGATCTTGTAAAAATTTGTCAAATGCATTTAGGTACATGGCATCTGACATTGTTTCAACGATTATTACTGGTCGTGAATTGGTCCCAATCTCTCTATCTGTAATTGATTCAACTAAACCTTTTGACAAACCATATAAAATTGGCGTCAATGTTTTGTCTTCTGCATTCCAATAATCATAAAATATTCTACTGAGGTGTTTTCTTTTGTCTAGCTCTACTACAAGTAAGTTACCTGGAGTGTAATCAAATATCATAAACGGTGAGTGCGTTGCATACAAAACTTGGTTTGATCCTGCCAAATTCTTCAATAAATCAGAAATACCCATCTGTTGAGTTGGGTGTAAATTCCTTGCAGGCTCATCAAGAAGTAATATTGCTTCTTTTAATTCTGCTCTTTGAGTTTCTGCTGCAAAATTAACAATAAATGAAAAAGTCCATTTGAATCCCTCAGCACGTCTACTCAGTAAACCAGTATTGGTAACAGTTCCATCTCTATGAACATCAGATATTACAAGACTCATTATGTTTCCAGGATTATACCTCAAATCAACATGGATTGGGTCCCCCTTCCATGCAGGATTTAGTCTAGATGTTAGTCTATTGCTTGCGGTGTTTAGAAGCTTGATTAATTTTGATGGACTGTCATTATATTCTTGAAGTTTATCCAAATCTAGTTCTGCTAAATAGAAAAGATTTCTTACGGTTTCTGCTTTGTCAAATTCTTCTACATACTCTATGGATTCTGTCCTTTGCCCTCTTGTTTCTTTTAAGAATTCGTTTAGATTGATGTTTCCATATATTTTCTTATAATCTGAAAAGTAGACAAACCTTGGATGTAATTCTGATGAGATAAAATTTTCAAGAGCCATTCTCTCGCTTTCGCCACTAAGTAAATTTGAGAATTGGTTTTCAGGATCTTCGTAAATCTTTTCCCACTCTTGAATAACTTGTGGCTCTTGCATAGCAACAACGTGAAATTTATTGCTAAATTCGGCCATTCCACTATCAAATGATTCTTGATTCTTTGGTGGTGGTCCTTCAAAAAATGAGGTATCTAACTGTATACGTAAATGATTAGGAATGGTGTCAAGAAAATTTATTATTTTTTTTGCAAAGTTTTCCCAAGAATTTATTCCCTCGTCCTCTTTTTCGCTTAACTGTATTTCTCCAAAGTCATACTGGACATTAGGATTTTTGTTTGTTCTAAATAACCTGATTTTTTTTAATTCGGGAATGTTTGGAAATCTTTCTTTTATCATTCTAATTTCATCTCGACTTAGAGAAAATTCCCCTTCAGCTAAAATTATTTCTGATTTTAGCTCTTCGGACATTTCGTCACAAAGATCTAACTCTGTTATTTTTTCATCTTTGTTTAATAATGTGAGTGCTTGTAAAATTGTAGTTTTTCCGCTTTCATTTCTACCTACAAAAGCAGCCAAATCCCCAACCGATATATCTCCAGAATCATGAATACAACGATATGCTCTGACTCGGAACTTTCTAAGTCGCATTTAGCAATATTTATTCGGCTTTGATTTAACTCATTCGTCACTTTTCTTCTGAAAAGATTGCCAAATGAATATAAGGGAATTCGAGAACAACAGAATTTGTGGGAAAAGGAGTCGCATATGCTGTTTTCATTTTGCCAGTTGTATTTACTGTAGTTTTTAGTGCTGCTGTTATGGCAGGAGCTTTACAAGAATTAGAACGGGATTTAGACATGCTGTATTTTGTTTCTGATGAACCTAGATTAACTCATCAAAGTGATCTTACAATTTTAGGATTACAAAAACAGTACAGCACATCTGATCCAGTTCAAATTCAGGTCCAAATAGAAGATGATTCATTTGAATGTGGTGATTTGTATATTACAATTTATTCTGAGGGAAAGTCTGTAATTACACAAAGCGGGTTCTTTTCTCAATGTTATAATGATTCAGGAATTTTACCTATTGATGATCGATTCTCTGAAATTCTTCCCAATCCAGGTTCATATGAGATAGTAGTTGAACTAAAAGATACTTCACAGCAAAATACCATATCAGAAAGCGGTAAATTTACAGTCAAATAGGTAAATGAGTTATTATATAACGAATATTGGGGTAAAATGGGTTCTGAAAAGGTGATTTTATGGCTAAAAAAGATAATTTGATTGAGGAAGCTGAGAAATTAAAACAAGAATTAGAACAACTAAAACAGCAAAAACAGAATCTCGACTCTAAGAAAACAGCAAAGAAAGAGAAACCTACCAAAGAAAAGAAAACAGCAAAGAAAG
>CAYWRD010000060.1:849-7928 GCA_964460675.1 uncultured Nitrosopumilaceae archaeon | reverse complement strand
TATAAAAATTTAAAAAAGATTTATATGAGATTACTTATAAACTAAAAAAGAATCTGAAAGAAAATTATATTCCAAAACTAAACTATGTTCGTCAGGTACTAATTGAAATGTATCAAAAAAACCTTGTAAAGATAAACCACTCTGTACTGGAATTGATTTGCGCATCTAATCTGATAGCAAGAGGATATAGCGTCGATGTAGAAAAAGCAGTTTCTGATATTTTGGTTTGTGATATTTTTGCCAAAAAAGGCTATGGTAGTACCATTATAGAGATAGAAACCGGTTTTACTCCGCCTGAACATGCTCTAGATACAATTGATTATTATTCTGCAAGAATTATGAGTAAGATTGCAAGATATAGTCAATACTGCTCTAAATTTTCTTTGGCCACTCCTGTTATTGGATTGATTCCAATTCCCAAAATCTTTTTGATTCCTCCAAATGCTCGTAGCAAAAAAGATGTTCAAAAAATCAAAAATATCTGTGATCGATTTTACAAAAACCCGCCAATCAAATATGATGATATTTTGAATGCTCATCTTCATTCAATTTACTTGATAAATATCGACAAAGGCTTTGCAAAAGAGCTTGATCCACAAGGATATGTGGAATTAACTGGACAATTGCTTAAAAGGAGCGAAGTCACCTATTAAACAAGTCAATCCAAACAGAAAAAATAAAACTTTGTCTTATCGAGTAAAGATACATGATTTGTGGAGCCTGTGAAAATCGAAAGCACTATGAGTGCATTGACTGCTTAAACAAACACGAGACATATCTGTGTCATTGTGACTGTCATGATGAAAATACCAAGGCTCATCCAATTGATGAACATCACTGATTTTAACAAAAATGAGTAAAATTCAACACTAGTTTCATATTTTAATTCTTCTAAGAATCATTGATTTTTTTAAATGATCGATGAAAACATGAAGATTCATAAGGACTGAAAACCTTCTGTCACAAAATTATGGAAACATCAATGGAGTCATTCGGATCTTTAGAGTATGTATTGGATAAATTCTCTAAAACTTGGACATGGAAGATCCAGGGTTCCCGTGCTGTGGATATGGTGGCACGATTAGTTCCTGAAGCTTGGTATGGTGAAAATATTGATGAAGTGATAGTTCCCGATAATGAGGAAAGCGTAAAACAACTCAAATGGATACAAGATAGATATCCATTAGAAATTTTATCAAAAACTGCTTGGCAACGAAAAATTATCAAAACATTTTCAACAAAGCCTACATTGCCACCTGTAAAACACAAATTAAAAAAGGCAAAACCTGGTCAGCAATTTAGAGGAAAGCTCTTGAATTTCCAAAAAGAAGGGCTTGACTTTTTACTGAAATCTTCTGGCAATGCATTGCTAGCTGATGAGATGGGTCTTGGAAAGACAGTTCAGACTCTATCTTATCTTACTGCAGAAAAACAAGCATATCCAGTATTGGTTGTTGCCCCGCTTGTAACGTTGAATAATTGGCAAAGAGAAATAACAAAATTTTTGAAGAAAAAGAGTAGAAACGGCCGTATTGTAGAAAACGAATCACCTACATCAACAATTATTCGAACTGGTAAACGAGAAGAACTTGGAAAATATGATTTTTACATTATTAATTATGAATTATTATACAAACGCCAAAATGATCTTTCTAAATTAAACATCAAAACTCTTGTTTGTGATGAGGTGCATAATCTAAGATCCAAAACCACACAAAAATACAAAGCAATTAAAAAATTAGCTGCATTATCTTCTGTAAGTTACAGAATAGGACTTTCAGGAACTCCTATCTACAATAGAGGTTCTGAAATTTGGCCAATTGTAGATATTCTAAGACCTGGGCTTTTGGGTAATTTCAAAGAATTTTGTGAATATTTTTGTTATGTTAATGAAAAAGGCAAAGCCATAGTTTTAGAAAACAAAAGAGCATCCCTTAGAAATGAATTACAAAAACACGTTATGCTTAGAAGAAAAAAATCAGATGTATTAAAGGAGCTCAAAGATAAAGTAAGATACAAAGAAGTTATTGATTCAGATACTGAATACTATTTTGGAGAACTAGATAAAATTTGGAATAAACTTGAAGAAGAACAAAAATCTGCTGAATCTAATTTTGATAAATCTGCTTCATACAGGAGAGCCATTCAAAGTGAACGTCAGGCAGCAGGAATTGCAAAACTTCCTCATGTGATAAATTTTGTCAAAAATATAATGGAAATTGAAGAAAGTGTTGTTGTCTTTTGTCATCACAAAGTCATCCATAAACTTCTAAATGAACACCTTCAAGAATTTTCCCCAGTATCTATTATCGGAGGCCAAACAGACAAAGTAAGGCAGGAACAAATTGACAAATTCCAAAGCGGTCACTCAAAATTAATGATTGCAGGACTGCGTGCTGGTAATGTCGGTATTAATCTCACTCGAGCAAAATATGTAATATTTGCAGAACTTGATTGGAGTCCTGCAATTCACAGACAAGCAGAAGATCGTTTGCATAGAATAGGGCAAAAAGAAACAGTATTTGCGTACTATCTTATTGGAAACGGCACATTAGATGATCATGTTGCAAATGTATTAGTGGATAAAAGCTACGAAATAGATACCATTTTAGATGAAAAGTTCGAAGATCATGAAAACAAAGAAAAAGCTGAAATGATTTTGGCGCAAATACATGACAAGCTAAAAACAAAATAACTACACGTTTAGTTTTTCTTTAATTTTATCAATTTTTGTTGTAATGCTATTTTGTTCATCCTTAGATAACTTGCTTTGATTAATTTCCTGTACTAGTTGTTCTAATAATTCTAGGATTTCTGATTCGGTTGGATTTGCTCCATGAATTTGTTTAGGAATTCCTTCTGACTCGATTTTTTCAAGATAGTCTTTTCCTTCTTGTAGTATCTCAAAGCTTTTTTCTAACTTTCCTTCCCTTCTAATTGGAGACATCAAAATTAACTGATTTTTTCTCAAATTATTCAAATGTTCTTCAATGTTTGATACTGGCTCTCTGAGAATTTTTGAAATTTCATTGATTGTCTGTGGTTTTACCTCTAGTAACCGTAGAACTCGAACCCATGATGGAATTTTTTGATTCCATAGGTGCATTTTTGCTAATTCTGTTACTTGGAATGAGCCATCTTGTTCAAGTGAGATTAAATTTTTATCTTTTAGAATTGCAAGGGTATCTAGAATTTTTCCCACTCCTAATCTTTTTAGTTCAGATTCTTCAATATCATTTTCATTGAATTTTCCACCGTTGGATATTCCTAAAAATAAAATTTCTAAATCAATCGTTCCTAATTTTACCAATCAAGTTATTTTTCAAACAAATATGATAAAAAATATACGATTTGGACAAATTCTTTTAAATAAAAATCCGATTTGTGACTCAATGAATAATGCACTAAGATACATAGCAATACTGGCTATCATTCCTTTGCTTACTGTAGGGATATCTACTATGTATTTTGCAGAAGTGGACGCAATTAAAAGTCAGGGCTCTAATGCCCCTGGACGTGTAGGTGCAAACTCTTACGGCTCTGCAAATAACAATATAGTATGTGGAGATACTCTCTGCAAAGACTATCCTGGTGGCAGGGAAGGATATGAAAGGGATCAACAAAGTATTCCAACACAAACTTCAACTCCTGAAACCGAAGTAAAAGAAACTAAAAAAATACAAAGCAAAACAGAAAAAACTGATGCTGGCTCTCTCTTAAAATTATCACGAGCAAACGTTCCAGCCGAAATTCCATTGCATAAAGGATATTATGATGGCGGTGAAGTCTATTTTATCATCACTGATTCTAGTGATCCTACACATGCCAAAATAATTTCTAAAAATCAAGGATGGAAAGTAGAATTAGCTCCTCCACTTGCAAAAGCTCCAAAAGATGCACTTTCAAAAACATACATGTTTACAAACGGAATTGAAGGAGACGGCGTACATGGATTTCAAGGCGAAGTGTTTACCAGCACTCCTGCACAACCAGACATTTACAGTGCACTAACATCTCATGTCCATGTAACATGGAATGAAGGGGTAAGTCCACGAGTTTTGAATTCCGAACAAGCAATAATTGATGCAGCCGCTAATGGTGACGTCACCTTAAATGAACTAGAAGTAGTTTTGAACATGCCACAAATCATTTGGCCTGAAGGACAAATGATGGTAAAAGACGACAAAACCATAACAGATGATATGGCATACGGAGGAGGTCAAGTAATTGATATAGACACAGAAGAAATGACTGTCACATTCATAGCTCATAGAGGTTGGGGACCAGACGGTAGGACCATTTACTACATTGTAACTGATGCTACACCAAGCGGACCAGCTAACATGATGGGCGTGGTATCTGCACCAACATCTTCAAGCTTGATAGCTAATCAGGCTGCAGTTGATTTGTTTCAATTCAAAAATGGAATTACTGGTACAGGCCCCTTAGGATTTCAACCTGGTGTTGCAGTATCGGCTCCTGGTGATGAAAACTACAGTCCAATGTGGAGAATCTTTATGATTGGCTGGGATGATGCTTCTCAAGCTCAGCTTCTAGAAACAATCGGTGATATCAATGCATACAAAGAAGAAGGACTAATCGATATTGGCATTGCCAGACCTATGGATAGTGATCACATTGTGAACTGTCCATTCATAGATCCTTTCCAGTAGCACAAAATCTCTCATTTTTTATTTTTTCATAATCGTAAAGTTGTTAAACAATTTGCAAAGTTTGAGCAGTCCTCAAAAATGTTAAATTTGTTTTAATGTTAGACACCACATGACAAAATTATCCAATAAACAACATGAAGCCCAACAGGACAGAAGAATTAAGAAACTAGAAAGTGATTTGAAACAACAAAAAGTAAGAGTCGACAAACTTGAAAAACGTATCAAAACAAATGAAAAAATAGATTCTAAAACAGGTACGAATTTTAAAAAACTTGAAAAAGAGTTGAATAAACTGAAAAAACAGATTAATCTAGGTAATCAATTCTAGTATTTTTTGTTTCTACTCTGGACTTTTAATCTTGTATTAATGGGCATGTTTTTTTACCTTTAGAATAATGATCTAAACACTGCCAATCTTCCTAGCATGCATTTCCTTAACGACTATACTCGTTAAACCCTTTTGGAAAATTTGAAAGATAAGAAAAATTTGGTTTAGAAAGTCATCTAGTTGGATTCATAGCAGCTGCCCTTTCCTTTGCTTTCTTGTCTACTGGAGACATCACAAAGTCACCTGGTTCTGCATTACATTCTCCAATATTTACAGCAAATCCGTCCATAGTCTCTGCTATACAACCTGATTCTGTAACAGCGACAATTTTTACTTGTTCAATATTTTCTTCAGGTGCCACATACCACATCAAATAGGCAAATAATGAACCTGCAACTGCAGCTATTACTCCGGCAATAATCAAAACTGACTTTTTATCCGAAGCTGCATTTATTCCTGACATGGCTTTCTAATGATTATTCTAAATAAAAACAAGACGCTAATCCCCAAAACCTCAAATTACGCCTGTAAAGTCCATTTTTTAATATGGATATGATGTTAGAAGAAGAATTAATTGATCTGCTGACCTTTTGTTTGCAAAACCCTGATTCACAAGAAGTTACCGAAAAGAAAAAAAGAATATCTGAAATTGGAAAAGAGCTCTTTGATGATGGTGGAGTTGATGCACTAGATAATTTCGAATTTGTTTTGAAAAACAGAATTCAAGAAGAAATTGGGAAAGATCCATCACCACTATTACGTTTGTGGAATGGACTCTCTGATGAATGGCAACGGTAGAATTTTTTTAAAAAGTTCTAACCTCTGCCGATTCTGAAAATGGCAGTGTTGCATTTTGGACATGTTCCCTTCAATGCTGGTTTGCCATTTTTCATGGTGTATGGTTTAGCGCCTTTGATGTCTCTTTTATCGCGGCACTTAACACAATATCCTATTGTCATACTTGATGTTGTGCTAGGTTCTATTAGCGAGACCTTGTTAAACTTTTTTTACTATGAGGCAAACCCCCGATCTTAATTTTGATGTGCCAAAACTAATTTTTTCGTACCTGTATACCTGTTTTTTTAAAAATTACTCATGAATTGACTGTTCGAATCTTATTAATGTAGAAATTTTCAAATTTCTTTGTATGAAATTATTGATGATAGTTCCAATTGTTCTGGTATTGTTATCTGCTTATTTTGTTTTCACATTAGACGTGTTTCCACAAAAGTATCTAAACAAAAACCAATTAGAACCCTCGCCATATTTTGAAGTAGAATTATCTGACTCTGAAATTACACTAGGAGAATCTTTTCAATTCAAAATAAATTCAAAAAATGTTGGCGACTATGGTGATATTTACATAATCTCTACTGCATTTCCTACTCTTGAAAATTTGGATGATAAAGTAAGAATCACCCACTATGATCTGTCTCATAGTCCATTAATGATAGAAATCGGCGATGAGTTGGGCTCAAATTATACAGGCGGTATTGAAACCATCAATGCTGAGTATCCCTCAATTGAGGCTATGAACAGACCTGTTGTTTCTGATTCTGAATTTAATATGGAACTATTAATTACTCCAGACAAAGCAGAACCGTTTATCATTTATGTAAAAAATATCGCCATCCCTCATACTTCTAAGGATTCTCACTATCCAAAAGAAGGAATTTTAGATCATCAACATGAATTTGTTCAAAAATACACAGTAGAGGTAAATCCCTAAAAATTGGTAGGAGTTTGGAAAAAATATGGAGATTACAAAAACTAACGCACCTCATCACAATAAAACAGGATTGATTTTTTTTATTGGAAATATTTTGACTAGCATTGGGATTTTACTTGTAACAGTTGGCGGTAGTTGGGATATTACAAACCATTTGTTAAACAAACCTGAAACTTTTTTTTCTCCTCCACATGCTTTGCTGTATACGGGCGTTGCCATAGCCCTGATTGGAATTGTAATTTCTTTTTTTAGTTGGAGGGTTTTACAAGAAAAAAATAATTTTTCATCCTCAGTAAAACTAATGGTTTTAGGAGTTTCATTATTGGTAGGAGCAGGGCCGTGTGATTTT
>CAYWRD010000060.1:0-839 GCA_964460675.1 uncultured Nitrosopumilaceae archaeon | reverse complement strand
TTAGCCATCCTAATTTGACATTGATTTTAGGTATGATATTATGTTCCATTGGAGCTATGGTTGGAATTTCAAGATTCATTCAAATTAACTATGCTAGTTCTTTTCCAGCAAAATATTTGCTAGTTTTGGCCATTTTGCCAGTATGGTTGGCAACTACTGGATTGATTTCTTCTCTAAGCTTGCCTTTTTCAAATACTGATTATTTTGAATTTAACCCAGAACCTAATCTTGCAGTAATTGCTGCAACTATTGTATATCCGATGATAATTTCGATTTCATTACTGTTGTCGTCTGCACTTTCCAGACATCAATTTGGAATGGTTAGTATCTTGGGTGGGTTATTCCTTTTAGTTTATGGTACTACTGCAATAATGCCTAATTTTGCAATTATTGATTCTGTGGAGTTTTACGCTTTGAATCTAATTCCATTTTTTGTAGCAGATTTTGTTTTGATGGCAAAAAAATCAAAATACTCTATAATTTTTGCAGGCGGATTGGTAGGTTCTGTTTTCTATATGGTGTATTATCCATATGTCATGTATACATTCAATGAGGTTCTATTGGGAGCACTGGTATCGCCTAGTTTGATATCTCAAATCTATTTTCAAATAATGGATGATGTATTGATGTTGACAATCATTCCATCTGTTTTAGCTGGCATCTTGGGTGGATTTGCAGCCTTGAAAATATCAAAACGAATAATGCTTATTCCGTCTAACTCACAGTAACTTCAAATGTTTCAAAATTAACTAATGCGGTTCTGTCCATTAAACTGTCCCAGACAAAAATTTCTACAGTATAGGTCCCACCAGTATCTGGATTCCAAGATAGTCCTGTGT
>CAYWRD010000059.1:0-8005 GCA_964460675.1 uncultured Nitrosopumilaceae archaeon | reverse complement strand
ATGACAGAGTTTTTGTCACAGAAAAGGAAGGAAGAATTCTTGTAATTGATAATGGTACAATGTTAGATCCACTAGCTACATTAAGACCAGATACAGCTTTTGATGGGGGTTTGACTGGAATTGCACTTCATCCAAACTTTGAGTCTAATCATTTCATCTATGTTTATTTTATGTATCAAGAAGACGGCAAACTCTGGAACAAAATTCTGAAAATAACTGAAAATGAAAACAAGCTTACAGATGCAGTTACAATTTTTGATGGTATACCTGGTTCTGCATTTACAAATGGCGGTGTGATTGAGTTTGGCCCAGACGGAAAACTATACGTTGGAACAGGAGTTGTGTCTGATTCATCACATGATTCACAAAATATTGATTCGCTTGCAGGCAAAGTCTTGAGACTAAACGATGATGGTACAATTCCTGATGATAATCCGTTTGAAGACTCGCCAGTTTACTCACTTGGACATCGTAACCCGAAGGGACTTGCATGGGATATGCAAGGACAACTATACTTGTCTGAATTAGGTCCTGAAAAAAATGACGAAATCAACTTGATCAAACCGGGAAAAAATTATGGATGGCCTGAGCAGCAATGTTCTGGCGAAGAAAAATTCGAGGACGCTCTGATATGTTATGATCCAAGCATTGAGCCAGGTGGTATCTTGTTTTACTATGATGATAAGGTAAACCTGGAACACAATTTTGTAATGGCCTCTCTTCGCGCTACCAATCTGTATGAACTGGACCTAGAAGAGGGATTAAAGTCCCAAAAAAGCATACTTGGTGGTGTAGGTAGGATACGAGATGTTGCACAGGGAAGCGATGGCAGTCTTTATGTGATTACATCCAATACCGATGGGAAAGGTTTTCCAGAGAGTACAGACGATAAATTACTGAGGATACAAAAATGACTGATTCGGCAGTATCAAAGTTTTTTGAAAAGTCCAGAGAAGAGCGACTAAAGATAGTCAAAGACTTTGCCCGCCTTTCAGATGAAGACCTTCAGGTATTGAAGCAAAATGATGGGGGAATATCATTTGAGAAGGCAGATAAGATGGTAGAAAACGCAATTGGTACGTTTTCACTACCACTTGGAATTGCAACCAACTTTAGAATTAATGACAAGGACTATCTTGTACCTATGGTAATTGAGGAGCCATCAGTAATTGCTGCAGCTTCTAAGGGAGCAAAGACTGCTAGAATAAAGGGGGGCTTTGCTGCCAATGCTGAGGAATCATACAGTATAGGGCAGATACAGATGCTTGAAGTTGAACCAAAACAGGCATTGCCAAAAATAATCAAACTTTCTGAAGAATTAATCGAAGTTGCCAATTCTAAAAGCTCTACACTGTCAAAGCTTGGAAAGGGAGCAAAGGAAGTTTCTGGAAAAGAAATCATTACTGACTCTGGGCCTATGTTGATAGTTGAGTTGTTGGTAGATGTTGGAGATGCAATGGGTGCAAACGTTACAAATACAATGTGTGAGGCAATAGCTCCAATACTGGAAGAAAAACTTGGAGGAAAGGCACTACTGAAAATTCTTTCAAACTACTCCATACGTCGTATGGCAAAAGCAACAGCTACATTTGACAAAGAGACAGTTGGCGGAGAAGAAGTAGTTGACAACATCATAAAGGCATACGAGTTTGCAGACAATGATGTGTTTAGAGCAGTTACTCACAACAAGGGAATAATGAATGGCATAATTTCTGTTGCAAATGCAACAGGCCAAGACAGTAGGGCAATAGAAGCTGCTGCCAATGCATATGCAGCAGAGACTGGAAAGTACCGCTCCCTTACTAAATGGTCAAAGGACTCTGAAGGTAATTTGGTAGGTTCACTAGAAATTCCTATGTCAGTTGGAATAGTGGGAGGCGTGGTAAATGTACATCCAACTGCCAAAGTATGCACTAAAATCTTAGGTGTAGAGAATGCATCTGAGCTTGCTTGTGTTATGGTCTCAGCTGGTCTGGCTCAAAACTTTAGTGCCATCCGTGCATTATCTACTGAGGGAATTCAAAAGGGACACATGCGGTTGCATGCAAGGAATCTAGCTGCTGCAGCTGGTGCGACTGCTGAACAAATCGATTCTTTGGTCAAAAAAATGATTTCAGAAAAGAAGATTTCACTTGAAGGCGCAAAGGAACTGTTACGCGGACTTTAAACACGCTCTTATATAGCCCACAAGTGAGAAAAACAGAAAATGTCTAAGGTAAAGTTTGCCATACCCAAGGGAAGTCTTGAGGATGCAACATTCAAGCTATTAGAAAAGGCATGGACCAAAGTAAATAGAAAAAGCAGGACATACCGTGTGTACTTTGATGATCCAAACATTATTGTAAAGATGTTAAGGCCTCAAGAGATTCCAACACTAGTCTATGAGGGACTGTACGATGTTGGAATTACCGGAAGGGACTGGGTTGGAGAAACAAATGCAGACGTAGAACCAATCTTGGATTTAGAATATGGAAAAATTAGATTGGTAGTTGCATTTCCTGACAGCTACAAGTACAAGGATTTAGACTCCATGATAGCTGACTATGCAAAAAAGAAAAAAATTCTAAGAGTCTCATCTGAATATTTGATTACAGCATCTAACTTTATCAAACAATGCAAGTCATACAAGAAATATTTTGGTTCAAAGGATCCGCTAATCGTTACTCCATGGGTAAGACTTGGAACCAACAAAAACGTCAGAATTCATTTATCGTTTGGAGCCACGGAAGCAAAACCACCAGAAGATGTAGATGCAATAATGGATGTCACAGAGACTGGCACCACTCTTAGACAAAATAAGCTCAAAATAGTAGATGAGGTTTTGACATCGTCGGCTCACTTGATTGTAAACAAAAAATCCCTAAAAGATCCAAAAAAACGTGAAAAGATTTTTGATATAATCACATTATTACGTGGAGCAGTACATGGAAGAAAATATCTGCACATATACGTAAACGTAAAAGAGAATAATCTGCAAAAACTCCTCAAGCAGCTGCCGTCTCTGAAAAAACCTACAGTCAGCCCACTAAGTGAGGACGGCTGGTTTGGAATCAATACCATAATCCAAAAGGAAGACTATCACAAAATAATTCCAAAACTGCGCAAGATGGCTCAGGGACTAGTCGTTCATGAGCCCAGACAGATACTAGAACTTGAGGAGATAAAGCGTGACGAAGAAAATTGATGCGCATTTACAAAGTATCTAGTATAGACAGTTTTGCCTCCAAAATAACTCCAAACCAACCTCAAAAAGACAGAAAAGCAGTAGAAAAAATCATTCAAGAGGTCTCAAAGAATGGAGACTCTGCTGTAAAAAAATTCGAAAATAAATTCAGCAAAGTAAAACTGTCCTCGCTAGAAGTCTCAAAAAAAGAAATTATGGATGCTTACCGCCAGGTATCTCAAAAGGAACTGACTGCAATCAGACTGGCAAAACAAAAACTTGAAACCACAGAAAAAAAGACAAAGTCACTTCTAAAATCCACTTCAACTAACTTTGATGGAACAATAATAACAAAAGACTTTGTTCCAATTGAAAATGTTGGGTGCTACGTTCCAGGAGGACTGGCAAGATATCCAAGCTCAGCTATTATGTCTGTAGTTCCTGCCAAAGTGGCTGGAGTAAAAGAAATCATAGTTGTTTCGCCTCCTACCATAGATGGTACGCTGGACCCACTAACCATAGTAGCTGCAAATACTGCAGGCGCTACCAAAATCTACAAGACAGGAGGAGCTCAGGCAATTGCTGCAATGTCGTACGGCACAAAATCAATTCCAAAGGTAGACAAGATTGTAGGGCCTGGAGGCTCATTTGTTACACTTGCAAAATCAATTGTAAGCTGTTATGTTGCAATTGATATGCTTGCAGGACCAACTGAGCTTGGAATCATGGCAGATGATTCAGCTGATCCAAACTTGGTTGCAGTTGATTTGATTTCTCAGGCAGAACACAGCTCTTCGTCCTTTTGTTATCTAGTTACCACTTCGTTGGCTTTGGCAAAAAAAGTAAATGAAATATTAAAAGACAAAACAAAATCTATTACAAGAAGCAAGATAGTTCATGAGAGTCTTAAAAATGGCTTTATAGCAATATGCAAAAACCAGTCTGATATGATTGATCTTGCAAACACTTTGGCACCTGAACACATGCAAGTTATGACTAAAAACGCATCAAAAACTGCAAAAAAAATTACATCTGCTGGCTTGGTACTGGTAGGAGAGAATACGCCCTCAGCTGCCAGTGACTATGTTTTAGGCTCAAATCACATCCTGCCAACAAACGGGTTTGGAAAAACGCGTGGCTCTCTTTCTGTATTGGATTTCATGAAGATAAACACACAAGTAATGACATCAAAAAACACGCTGGCCAAACTATCAAAGCACATGAAAACATTGACTGACTCAGAAGGCCTTCCAAACCATTACGAGTCTGTAAGGAGTAGGATAAAATGAGTAATTGGTTTGAAAAAAAGGTAAAGGAACTATCTTCTCTGACTGGCTATCAAAAACCAGAACTTCACAAAGAAGCCCTAAAGCTAGATTCAAATGAAAACTTTGTGGTACCAAAGCAATTTCAGCAAGACATAATCAAAAACGCAAGAAAAGTCTCAGATATACGAGAATATCCGTTGGGTGGAGTTGAAAGACTAATCCAATCAATTGCAAAGTTTCGAAGTGTCTCTGCAAACATGATAGGTGTAGGTAATGGCTCTGATCAAATATTAGACATTATACTTGCAAACTTTGCTGCAAAGAAAAAAGTACTGACATCGGATCCCACATTTGGATTCTTTGAGGAAAGATGTAAACTGTATTCCATTCCAACAATCAAGATTCCATTTTCTGAGGACATGACACTTGATATTTCTGAATTTGAGAAAAATTCTAAAAATGCAGACATACTGTACCTTGACTCTCCAAACAATCCTACTGGATTCCAGTTTCCCAAGGCTCAGCTCCAAAAACTAGTAAAATCATTTGATGGATTGGTAATAATTGATGAGGCATATGGTGCATTTGGAAAATACTCGCTGGCATCGCTGACCAAAACTCAGAAAAACCTCATTGTAGTTGATACATTTTCAAAATCATTTGGCATGGCAGGACTGCGTCTTGGATATTTTATTGCAAACAAAGAGTTTGCCGATACATTCAACCGGATACTTCAATATCCGTATCCGCTTAACACAATTGCAATAGAAGCTGGCATTTTAGCTCTGGATAAAGCAAAGCAGATCAAAGAAGCAACTGATACCATCAAAAAGGAAAGAACAAGAATCATTGAAAACCTTCGCAAATACGACGCATTCAAAGTCTTTGATTCTGATGCGAATTTCGTATTATTTGATGCTGGAGGTGCCGACAAGCGTGTGTTTACAGCGCTAGTAGAACAAGGAATATCGATTCGCAAACTAGGCAAGATAGGCTCGTACCAGGGCTGCCTTCGAGTAACTGTTGGCACCAAAGAAATGAACTCTAAATTCTTACTGGCAATCCGAGACTTGTTAGGATGACTTTGCAAGAAAAATCATCAGGAATATACCTAGACTCTGAGATTAGTCTGGATTCAGCTGATGCAATAATATTTGATTGCGATGGTGTACTAATTGATGTTACAAAATCATATGATTTGGCAATAGACAAAACAAGTTCGCATATTCTAAAAAAATACTATGACATAGATGCCATTACAATTACTCCGGAAATAATTGAAAAATTCAAGGCTACGGGGGGATTCAACGATGAAGTTGATTTGACATATGCTGCAATTTTATCAATTTATGCAGCAGACAAACTAAACCGGAATCCAACTGATTTCATATTTGATGTGATTAGTAATGCAGATTCCACTGGAATACAATCAGTTGAAAAGTATCTAGAGTCACTTACAGATATCTCCGACATTAAACAAAAGCTAGACTATCCTGGCCCCCACCACAAAAACCCACTCTATATTGCCTTTGATCAGATATTTTACGGGCCTATACTTTACCATAAACTGTTCAAGCAAACATCAGAATTCATAGAACCAGGATTTATTGAAAACGATATCGTAATAGTATCAGACAAACTGTTGTCTAAACTGGAGAAAAAGTTTGGAAAAAAAATTGCAATAGTTACTGGGAGGGGACTAGAATCCATTCGATACTCTATGAAAAATTTGTTAGACAGATTTGATGTGAAAAACTCTGCCTTTTTAGAAGATGAAGCTAGAGAGCTTGCAAAACCAAATCCGGAGGCACTGATCCGTACAATTGAGAATCTGGATAGCAGTAGTACAATCTATGTGGGTGATTCCATGGAGGATTTGCTGATGGCACAAAAGGCCACCAAGATGGGACACAATACGACTTTCTGTGGAATAACTGGAACTGCCAGCAATCCGTCTGAAAAACTCAAATTGTTTGAATCAGCAGGCTCAAAGCTGGTTTTGGATTCAATTGATCAACTACCAAAGGTATTAAATTTAGAGTGATTGGATAGTAAATTCTGAATTAATCATGGCAAGAAAAAGCACCATTAACAGAAAGACAAAGGAGACTAGCATTTCTGTATCTGTAAATTTGGATGGTACTGGCAAGACTAGTGTTAAAACAGGAATTAAATTTCTTGATCACTTGATAGTATCTTTTGGAAAACACTCCATGATGGACTTGAAGGTTAATGCAAAGTCAAATGATGATATTGTACACCACTTGATAGAAGACACTGCAATTACGATTGGCAGTACGATAGACAAGGCACTTGGAAACAGAAGCGGAATCACCAGATTCAGTTATGCTTCTGTCCCGATGGATGAGTCCCTTGCAGAAGCTAGCATTGATTTGGTAAAACGTCCATATTACAAGCTGACTATGTCGATTAAACGCAACAAAATAGAAGATATTTCAAAAGAGGACCTGGAACATTTTTTCCAATCATTACTGCAGAATCTGAATAGCTGCATCCACCTTGCTGTAAAGTATGGAGAAAACGACCACCATAAAGCCGAAGCTGCAATAAAGTCACTAGCTGTAGCTTTAAGGATTGCATCTTCAAAAGACAAGAAACAAAAAGGAATCCCAAGTACCAAAGGCAAGATGTGATATGGCACAGCTAGCTTTGTTTGATTACGGGGCAGGAAACATTTTCAGTCTCAAAAATTCATTTGAAAAACTAGGAGCTACAGTAGAGGTAATTGATGACTTTGATCAGGCAAACAACTTTTCTGGGTTATTGTTGCCAGGTGTTGGTAACTTTGATCCTGCAATCAAAAGCATTACAGAAAAATCTGAGACAAAGTTTTCTGACTTTGTAAAGACTACGCCGGTTCTGGGAATATGTCTTGGAATGGAGATGTACTTTGAGAGAAGCGATGAGGG
This sequence comes from uncultured Nitrosopumilaceae archaeon, assembly GCA_964460675.1. Taxonomy (GTDB): domain Archaea; phylum Thermoproteota; class Nitrososphaeria; order Nitrososphaerales; family Nitrosopumilaceae; genus CAYWRD01. The sequence continues at coordinate 644 of CAYWRD010000059.1, read as the reverse complement.
AAAAGAAAAGGGACTTGGAGTAATTGACGGTGAGGTAATTACACTGCCTGATACCATGAAGGTTCCTCACATGGGATGGAACAACATTGAAATCAAAAACAAGCAAAGCAAACTATTACAGGGAGTAAAGGATGGCTCGTGGGTTTACTTTGTTCACTCGTACCTTGCAAAACCAAAGTCACAAGATGTAGTATCTGCTGAATCTGACTATGGGATTAAGGTGCCTGCAGTAATTGAAAAGGACAACTTTATTGGAACTCAATTTCATCCAGAAAAGTCAGGACCTATAGGCAAGATAATGCTGCAAAACTTTCTGCAAGAGTGTAAGAGATGAAGATAATTCCTGCAATTGATCTGATGGAAGGCAAGGTAGTCAGACTATACCAAGGTGATCCTACACAAAAAACAATCTACAGCGACAATCCTGTAGATATTGCAAAAAAGTGGGAATCCCACGGAGCTGATATGTTGCATGTAGTTGATCTGGACGCTACTCTTTCTAGGGGAACTAATGAAAAAATAATCCAAAATATAATACAAAATGTAAACATTCCAGTTCAAGTGGCAGGTGGCTTACGGAATGAATCAATAATTTCAAAATTTTTGAAAATATCTAACAGAATAGTAATTGGAACTTTGGCATT
>CAYWRD010000058.1:7833-8065 GCA_964460675.1 uncultured Nitrosopumilaceae archaeon | reverse complement strand
CGGTAATTACATCGATAACTAGTCAAAACACATCTAATTTCCAATCTAGCGAACCTGTTTCAGAAAAAATGATCAAGCAACAAATTGCTTCTCTCATGTCAGATTTCAAGATAGACGGGATAAAAATAGGAATGGTTTATGATTCTCAAAGAATTAAAGCAGTTCATAAACAACTCCATAAAACTAAGATTCCCGTTGTTTTAGATCCGGTAATAAAATCAACCACAGGAGG
>CAYWRD010000058.1:0-7820 GCA_964460675.1 uncultured Nitrosopumilaceae archaeon | reverse complement strand
AAAGAATTATTGATTCCTCTAAGTTCTGTCATAACACCAAACAAATACGAAGCAGAAGTATTATCGAAAACAAAAATCACCTCACAAAAAACACTAATCACTGCAGCAAAAAAAATTCAGTCCTTAGGAGCTATAAATGTAATTATTACTGGAATAGAACATAAAGGAAAGATTCTTGATTTTGTTTTAGAAGGAAACAAACATTATCAAATACAAGGTAAAAAAATTTCAAAGGAAAATCATGGTGGTGGATGCACTTATTCATCTGCAATTTTATTTTCAATTTGTAAGGGCGATTCTTTACTTGATTCGGTAAAATTTTCCAAAAAATTTACAGTTAATTCCATCAAAGATTCAAAAAAAATAGGAAGTGGAATACCAATCACTAGCAGTATCCATCATGACAAAATAAAACAAGAGTTAACAGAGGCAATACAAGCATTTCAAACAATTCCCAATATTTACAAAAAAATTCCAGAGTGTCAGACAAATTTTGTATTCTCTAAAACCAGACCAAACAATCCCAGTGACGTAGTAGGGGTATCAGGTCGAATTGTCAGGAATGATAAAAATGTCACAAGAGTTGGAGAATTATCGTATGGTGCATCAAAACATGTGGCCACTGCATTAATTGAAGTGAACAAAAAATATCCCCACATACGTTCAGCAATAAATCTGAAATATCAAAAAGAAACATTGTCTAAATGTAAGAAAGCAGGATTCAATGTACTAAGCTATGACAGAGCAATGGAACCCAACAATGTAAAAAAAACAGGTTCATCGGTTAAATGGGGAATTAAGCAAGCACTTCAAAATTCTCAGACTACACCAGATGTAATTTATCACATGGGAGACTTTGGCAAGGAGCCTATGATTTTGATATTTGCTGAATCCCCAAAACAAGTAATTAAGAAAATTTCAAAATTAAAGTAAAGTATGAATTCATACTTGAACATAAATACTCATTTTTCAAAGGGTTTTTTGTGAAAGCAGTAATTCTAGCAGGCGGTTTAGGCACCAGACTCCAACCATATACCACATTTCTTCCCAAGCCCATGTTGCCCCTTGGTGAAAAACCAATTTTAGAGCACCTTATTGAATGGACCAAAAAAAATGGAATTAAAGACATTGTTTTGTGTGTAAGCTATCTTAGAAGAACAATAGAAGACTATTTTGAAGATGGGAAAAGATTTGGTGTCAACATAGAATATGCAATATCAGGAAAACCATTAGCTACAGCTGGGCAATTAAAAACAGCTGAAGAATTCATAGATGATACTTTTGTATGCATGTATGGCGATTCGATTTATAATTTTAGTTTACGTAAGATGATAAAAGAGCATCAAAAGAAAAAAGCCGTAATAACAATGAGTCTTTTTGAATACAAAACAAACTTGCCATATGGAGTTATTGAAACAACAAAGAGCGGCAAAGTTACTGCTTGGAATGAAAAACCCGAGATGAAAGCACAGATCAACATGGGGTGCTATGTAATGAATCCCGAAGTGTTATCTTTCATTCCTAATAACAAACCATATGGAATGGATGATGTTATCAAAAAAGCAATGTCAAAAAGAAAACTTGTAAACAGTTTCTTATCAAAGAAAGGCTTCATAGACATAGGAAACAAAGCATCCTATCAAAAAGCCAATGAAGAATATAGACAAAAATTAGGAAAAATCTAGAGCATGACAGATGTTCAAGTCAGAGAACTAAAAGAAGAAGATTTGTTTAATGGTTTCCTAACATCTTTGGATTCTTTAAAAAAAACAAGCGATATTTCAAAAAAAACTGCAGAAGAAATTTTTAGAAAAATTAACTCCAATAAGGATCACATTATTGCAGTAGCGGTTTTAGAAGATAAGATAGTTGGCGCTGCAACTCTACTTATTGAACAAAAATTTATCCATAAAGGAGGCCTTGTAGGCCATATTGAAGACGTGGTGGTAGATAGAAATTTTCAAGGTAAAAAAATAGGTAAAAAAATCATAGAATACTTGCTAGAACATAGTAAGAATCGAGGTTGCTACAAAACAATCTTAGATTGTAGTGATGATGTAAAGCCATTTTATGAAAAATTAGGCTTTAAACATAATGCAAATGCATTAAGATTTGATCATGTCAAATAATCTTTCTTTCGTCTTTTCTTTTTTTCTTTAATGAGTAAACCACCAACAACGATAACCGGGATTGATAACACCATGAAAAGCGGTGGCACCAGTTCAACTGCATCAGTTAGGTAAGCACTATCGACTTTATCAAGTAAATTGTAGCAATACGCCATACCAACAAGTAAGATAACACCTCCTGCAATTATCATGTAACCTATGGGTTTAGAACCAAAGGTTCTAGACATAATGAAAGATACACCTGACATAACACCTGCAGGTGCAACTCCAATTGATATGAATTGAAGAATTTTTGGATCTGGGTCAAAGACTATTCCAAACTCCATTTCTTCAGGAGCAGTCAACATAAAATGATAAATGGAAACCATTTCACCTACGAACATTGCAAATAAGCCAAGTCCTGCAAGAGCAATCCATCTTTCTATTGCCATATCAATTAAGCAAATTTTTTTAATAAATAAACCATTCAGAACGGTTAAACAATGCCAACAAGGGCTGCAAGTTCTTTTCTACATGCAGCACCTAATTTTTCTGCTGCCTCTTCAGGAGAGACATCGTTTAGAAATATCCCATAACCACGTTCTAGGCCAGACCAAGCTTTAGTTATTGGATAAACTTCAATGTGCCAATGGATTTGTCTGCTGTTCTTCTTTTCAGGTGACAAGTGAAAAACAAGGTTGTAAGAGACATTTTTGACCGTTTTTGTTAATCCCCCTAATGTTGCTCGCAGAATTAAAGAAAGATCATTAATTTCTTTTTGTGTGATTTTTGAAAAGCTAGTGGTATGTTTTTTTGGAGAGATCCAGAATTCATAAGGGTATGATGGGGCCCAAGGAGTAAATGCCACAAACCCTTCTGTTTGAAGGACCTGTCTTGAACCACCCAATTCTTCATTTACAGTTTGACACATAGGGCATACTCCTTTTTCATTAAGTATCTTATGAGATGCTTCTGCCTCTTCTTCAATAACTGGTGGGATGGTAGAAAATGTAACTACATTGAGGTGTGGATGAGGAGTAGCATTTCCAGCATCTTGTCCATGGTTTGCATAAATGGAAACATAAGTTACTCCTTTTTGTGTATAAAGCCATCGTAGTCTGTCTTGTATTACAACTAAGACGTTTGACCATTGTTCGACATCAATTGATGCAAAAGTATCTTTTTGGTTTGGTGATGCCACAACTATGTAGTGATAACCATATGCAGGTTCACTATAGTATGGTCTATCACTATAGGTATTTTCAGTTTCAGTAGAAACTATTGGATTTTTACTCTCAAAAACTCTAATAGACCAATCTTGAACATATTCATCTTCACTGTCTTGAAGACGCTGCAGCATTCCATCTTTTGCAACTAATGAAAGAACAGAGGGATTTGTCATGGATTCGTTTCCAGGTGAAAAGGGCGATTTTTTTGGGTCTTTAATTTTGTTATTTTGTTTTGAAACAATCATAAATCTTTCAGAAACATAATCTTTCCGCATATCACCCATAGTTGTTCGGCTGTTAAAGTGCGATAAAACTTTTCCGTATAACATAAGATTCAATTTTTTCACAGCTAAAAGATGAAATAAAGTTCAATTTTATGAAAACAACAAATTCTCTGAGTTTTCAATTAGTGAAATTAACTCAAGAAATCTGATCGCACATTTTCTGCAAACTTTAAAGGAGAGTTACAAAGTCACAAAAATCGAGATTTAAGATGAAAAACTCTGATATTCATATGATCTACGTATTGTTAGACGGAGTCGGAGATTTACCACATCCAGATTTAAATGGAAAAACTCCACTTGAAGCAGCAAACACACCTACTCTAGATAAACTTGCAAAAAATGGAATTCAAGGTACAGTGATTTCAGTAGGTAAAGGAATAGCACCAGAATCAGATATTGCAGTATTCAATATGCTTGGATACAAGTTTAGCCATACTGATTATGCCGGAAGAGGAGTCATTGAAGCAATAGGTGTAGGAATAGACTTCAAAGATGGGGATTTAGCTTTAAGAGGAAACTATGCAACACTTGACGATAATGAGGCAATCATAGATAGAAGGGCTGGAAGACACATAGAAAAAGAAGATGCAGAAGGGATTGCAAGGGAAATAGAACAACAGGTAAAATTTTCACATCCTAATACTGAAGTTATAGTTGCGCCAACAATTGGACACAGAGTAACTGTAAGACTAAGAGCACCATCAAAAACTCTTTCAAATAAGATTACAAACACAGATCCTGCCTACAGCAACATTGGAGGTATGGGAGTAGCAAAAGCAGTAGGTGACTTTTTGAAAATAGAAAAATGTTTACCATTAGAGGAAAGTGAAGATTCCAAATTTACTTCTAATCTTGTTAACGAGTTTACTGAACAGTCAATAGAAATAATGAAAAAAAGCAACATAAACAAAAAAAGGAAGGAAGATGGGGAAAAACTCCTAAGCTGTATTTTACTTCGAGATGCAGGAAATAAATATCCAGATGTAATTCCAATTAATGACAAATATTCTATGAATTTTTCATGTATTGTTGATATGCCAGTAGAATTGGGAATATCAGAAGTCTTAAAGATGAAAGCTTTTGAAGCTGGAGGACTCACAGATTATGAAGAAAAGGCAAAGGTTGCAGCAAAAGCTATGGAAACGCAAAATGCAATTTATGTTCACTTGAAAGGGCCTGATGAGTTTGGACATGATGGTGATGCAATAGGAAAAATGAAAAATATCGAAGAAATTGATCAGATGTTCTTTAAAACACAATTAGAGAATATTGATAGTAATAAAGTGGCAATTGTTGTTTCAGCAGATCATTCTACACCATGTATTAACAAAGGTCATAGTGATGATCCGGTACCAGTTTTAGTGTCTGCAGAATTTATCAAAGGAGATAGTTCCAATAGAATGACAGAAAAAGAAGCTGATAAAGGTGAGATTGGACTAATTGCTGGCGCTGATGTGGTTTCAACCGCACTATAATTAATTAAATCTCAAAAGTAGTTATTTTTTGAGAATCAATCATAGAAGATATTTTATCTCGAATTTTATCAACATCAATTTTATAATACATTCCAGAAGAATGAGATAGTTTGTTTAATGCACGTTTAAAAATAGACAAACAGATATCATTTTCATTTTTTTGAAAATGAACCAGAGCTGCTGCAACCAATATAATTCCCTGAACAAGATCTTTTTCACCCTCGTAACATTTCTTCCATACACCCTCAAAAACTTCATGGCATTCCCAGAATCGTTCCTCATTAAAGTAGGAAATTCCATGGTTTATGGCATCTTCTTTTTCAATGTCTTCTTCAACCACATGTTTGCAGTGATCAAGAGTTCCAAGAGATTCCAGAGACTGGATGAGATTTTCCAGATGTTCTGATTCAATTGAGATGTCAAATTCCAAGTATTTCGATGATACTCTACAGTCTCTTACTGTGACATCAAATTGACTTGTCAGATCCCTTGCTTTTTTCAGTAACATGCTTGCATCCTTTGGCAAATAATGTGAATTTTTAAGATGTAGCATGTATCTTTCCATATACGTTTTGTAATGTTTGAATTTCATAAATCTCTTCTTGATTTTCAACCAAGATTTATATGAATCAGCCAAAAGATTTCCGATACATGTCTATTGAAACAGTAAACGATGTGGATAATACATTCCTGTCAAGAAGAGAGCTTACTTGTAAGTTTGCTGGCTTGGGAGGCAAATTAAAAAAATCAGAGGCAGTAGACATGATTACTAAAGAATTCAAATTGGATGGAAAAATTGTAATTCCAATTAAAATGAAAAACGAGGTTGGAAGGAATACTACATCAGGTACTTTTTATGTATATGAGGATGAAACGCTTGCCAAAAAGCATGTCAATCCAACAATATTTGCAAGATTAGAAAAAGCAAAGAAGAAAGAAGAAGAAGCTTCTGCAAAGGAAGAAGAAAAGAAAGAATCTGAAACAAAAGCTGAAGAAGCATCAGAAGAAAAGAAAGAAGAGCCTGCAGAATCCGAAAAAGCTGAAACTAAATCAGAAAATCAAGAACAACCAAAAGAGGAGAAATCTGAATAATGGCTGGAAAGAAAGGATCTAGTCCTAAAGTTTATGCATATTACAAAGTAGATGGGGACAAAGTTTCAAGAGTAAAGAAAGTTTGTTCCAGATGTGGAAAAGGTGTTTTTATGTCAGAACACAAAAACAGACACACATGTGGAAAATGCGGATACACAGAGTTTAATCAATAAAGTTTCCTTTTACGTAGTTTCTTAGTTTTTTCTTCCAGTTGGTCAAGTTTTTCCAAAAGCTTAGGATCAAAATTTATCTTAGATAGCGCTTCAGCTGAAAGTTTTATTGTATTTGAATCTAATAAAACATTGGTTTTAGGCAAATTCTTATCCACCCAATATTTCATTACCTTATCTTCCAGTTTGTAATCTCTGAATCCAGCGGGAAATCTCTTGGTTATGTGGTTTAGAAGAGTTTGGTCATTAAAAACAGCTCTTGGCTCAAAAAGCCTAGTTTCATCAGCATATACACTTTCAAAAATATTTCCAGAAATTTCATCAGATAGAATATCCATTTTTGAGATCTTTCTAATCAAATCAAGGTAATGTAAGAATTCATGAGCAAGAACTGCATGTATTGTACCCTTTAGCCCATATGCTACCAATGGTGCAGAAACTTGTATTACAACTTGAAACTTTTCTTCATAAAATATGGGAATCGTCCTTGCAAACAGTATTCCAAATTGAAATGAATTAGGCGGAGAAGATACAACTAGTGACGGTTCTACGTATGCTACAGGAAACCTAATGCCTGATGCTTTTTCAATCCTATTAATTCCTGCAACAGTTATGGGAAATCTCTTGATAATTAGATCATAAACCTTGTCTGGAATGATTTTTTTCTTGTGTGCTTCCTTTACTCGTATTAATGGGTCCAATCTATCCACGCGGTATTACCACTGGTAAAAAATGTTAATTTTACCTAGACCTTGGTTTTCCAGACTTTGCTTTCTTCTTCTTACGTCTATCGGCTCTCTGATCTGCCCATCGTTGATGTTTTCCTTTTTTTCTTTCTGGCATGTAAAGTATAGAATCAATAGCTTAGTTATTTGTTATGATTGTAGGGATATTTTATGAAAATCAAAATAATTACATTTACATGGGTTTTCTATTGTTTGTTCTACGTTAGGAACAACATTACTATCATTTACGAATCTCTTAACAGGCAGACCGCCCTCAGCATCAATTTCTAGTTTAAAAGTGGTCTTCGAAGTTTTTTTGTATTTTAAAGAATAGATAGTTTTTTCAGAACGTTTACCAGAATTTTCATACACTATTACATGAGAATCAGGTATTGATTTTAGATGCTTAAGATGGTTGATTGAAATTTGGTTTTTTGTAATAATATCTATCTCAATTACAGAGTGAAACTTTAGTGGTTGTTTTGGTAGATCAGATATTATTTTTGTATTAATGAAGATTAAAGGGTTTTTTTTAATTCTTTTAGGAATCTTAGTTCTTCTTTTATTTGGGTTTTGTAGTTTTACAAAAAATGGTCTTCCAGGTTCAAAAACTAAGCTGTTTTTGTCTTCTCCCCCCACCCAAGTAAATCGAGTAACAGTTCCCCCAAATTTTTCAAATAGAAATTCAGAAAAAATCCCTTCTACACTATTAAAGGAATTAATTCCATGCATGTCAC
>CAYWRD010000057.1:0-8104 GCA_964460675.1 uncultured Nitrosopumilaceae archaeon | reverse complement strand
CGTGGAGGACCTGCTGGCGGCGGCGGGATACCTGGAGCGCAATCTCGAGGGGCCCCGGCTGCTGGTGGGGCACAGCCTCGGGGGAGCGGCCGTCCTCCAGGCCGCCGGTCGGATCCCCTCGTCGACGGCGGTGGCCACGATCGGGGCGCCGGCCGATCCCGAACACGTCCTGGGGCACTTCGAGGGCCGGATGGACGAGATCCTCGAGCGCGACGAGGCCGAGGTCACGTTGGCCGGGCGCACCTTCACCATCCGGCGCCAGTTCGTGGAGGACCTCCGCGCCACCCGAATGGAACGGACGGTGCGCGAGCTCGACCGGGCGCTCCTCCTCTTCCACGCCCCGACGGACGGAATCGTGGGCGTCGAGAACGCGGCGAGACTCTACGGGTGGGCGCGTCACCCGAAGAGCTTCGTCTCCCTGCACGGCGCCGACCACCTCCTCGTGGACGCGAGCGATTCCCGGTACGTGGGCCGGGTGCTGGCGGCGTGGGCTCGGCGCTACCTTCCCGGAGCCGGCGCGGCGGAGGAAGAGGGCGAGGAGACGATGTGGGCGGGGGACGAGGACGACGTGGCCGTGCGGATCGGACGGGACCGGTTCCGGACGGAGATCATGGCCGGGGGACACGGCATCGTCGCGGACGAGCCTGTCTCCGCGGGTGGCACCGACCAGGGGCCCACGCCCTACGACCTCGTCAGCGCAGCGCTGGGAGCCTGCACCGCCATCACCCTTCGGATGTATGCCGACCGGAAGGGATGGGACCTCGAGGCCGTCGAGGTCGGGCTCGAGCACGGCAGGACGCACGCCGACGACGACGAGCGGACGTGCCGGACCGAGACCGGATCGGAGAGCGTGGACCGGTGGGAGCGCCGGATCCGGATCGAGGGAGACGTGGACGGCGAGCAGCTCCGCCGACTCCTCGAGATCGCCGAACGATGTCCGGTGCATGCGACGCTGCGTCGGGGCCTGGACATCGAGACCCGGTTGTCGGACGGATGACCGCCCCCGAGCGCGTGGACGCCATCGTCGTCGGAACCGGCCAGGCCGGGAGGCCTCTGGCCGGCGACCTGGCCGGCGCGGGCCTGCGCACCGTCATCGTCGAGCGGGACCGCGTGGGCGGGACCTGCGTCGTGCGGGGATGCACACCGACGAAGACGATGTGGGCCAGCGCCCGCGTGGCCTACCTGGCCCGTCGGGCGGCCGACTACGGGGTCGAGACCGGAGCGGTCTCCGTCGACATGACGACGGTCCGTCGCAGGAAGCGCGAGATCGTCGACGACTGGGTCGAGGGGAGCCGGCGGGGGCTCGTCAGGCACGACGAACTGGAACTCGTCTTCGGCGACGCCCGCTTCACCGGGGAGCGCGAGATCGAGGTGGAGCTGCCCGACGGCGGTGTTCGCCGCTTCAGGGGCGACCGCGTGTTCATCAACACCGGAGCCCGCCCCGTCGCCCCTCCGATCCCGGGCCTGGACAAGGTGGACCACCTGGACTCCACGTCGGTGATGGAGCTGGGCCACGTGCCCGACCACCTGCTCGTGCTCGGCGGCGGGTTCATCGGCCTGGAGTTCGCCCAGATGTTCCGGCGCTTCGGGGCCGGCGTGAGCGTGGTCGAGCGGGGCGGTCGGCTGGCGAGCCGCGAGGACGAGGACGTCTCGGAGGCGCTGGAGTCGGTCTTCGAGGAGGACGGGATCCGGGTGCGCACGGAGACCGAGGTCCGAGCCGTGGAGGCGTCGGAGGCCGGTGGGATCCGGCTCCTGGTCGACGGGCCGGCGGGCCGGGAGGACGTGGAGGGCAGCCACCTGCTCGTCGCCGTGGGCCGCCGCCCCGCCTCCGACGGCCTCGGCCTCTCGAACGCTGGCGTGGCGACGGACGACGGCGGCCACGTCCGGGTGAACGGACGGCTGGAGACCACCGCCGAGGGCGTGTGGGCGCTGGGCGACGTCACCGGGCGTCCACCTTTCACCCACACCTCCTACGACGACTACCGGATCGTGCGTGACAACCTCCTGGACGGAGGGGAGCGGACCGACGAGGACCGGATCCTCACCTACACGGTCTTCACCGACCCACAGCTGGGTCGCGTGGGGCCGACCGAGCGGGAGGCCCGGGAGCGAGGTCGTCGGGTCCGCGTGGCGAAGCTCCCGGCCGCCCGGGTGGCCCGTGCCATCGAGATGGACGAGACCCGCGGGTTCTGGAAGGCGGTGGTCGACGCCGAAACCGACCGGATCCTGGGGGCCTCGATCCTGGGCGTGGAGGGCGGCGAGGTGGCCATGGCGCTGAAGATCGCCATGCTCGGCGACCTCCCCTACACCGCCCTCCGGGACGCCGTGCTCGCGCATCCCACCCTGGCCGAATCCCTGAACAACCTGTTCATGACGCTGGACTGATCCGTCACGCCCAGCTGACAGCGGGAGCTCCGGTGGGAGGGCCGACCGGCGGGGCCACCTCCCTGTCGGTCAGGGCCTCCCCGCCGAACGCGGCTCCCATCCGTGCTCGCCCAGCACCCGGATCAGGAACGAGAGCTGGTCCGTCCACGTGTCGACCGCGTCGGCGATCGTGGCGCCCGAGCTGTGCCCCGCGCCGCGGGTGAGCCGCAGGAGGATCGGCGCGTCGCAGCTCTGGGCGTACTGCAGCGACGCCGTGAACTTGTAGGCGTGGAGCGGCGGCGTCACCTCGTCGAGCTCGCCGGGGGAGACCAGCGTGGCGGCATGGCACCGATTCACGCGCACGTTGTGGTAGGGCGAATAGGCCAGGAGCGCCTCGAAATCCTCGGGATCCTCGGGCGTGCCGAACTCGCCCCGCCAGCGGCGTCCGCCGGTGAACTCGTCGTAGCGGAGCATGTCGAGCACCGGGTAGTCGAGAATCGCGGCCCCGAAGAGCTCCGGTCGCTGGACCAGCGCGGCGCCGCCTACCGCCCCACCGGCGCTGCTGGCGTTGAGGACGAGAAGGTCGGGCGACGTGATGCCCTCGGCAACGAGCCACTCCGCCGCCGCCAGGTAGTCGTCGATGGCCGTCTGCTTGTTCCGGCCGCTGCCCGCCCGGTGCCAGCTCTCCCCGTACTCGCCGCCGCCCCGGAGGTTGGGCAGCGCCCAGACCCCGCCCATCCGGAGCCAGGCCGCCAGATGGGGCTGGAACCACGGAGCGGCGGACCACCCCCCGAACCCGTAGCCGTACACGACGACGGGGGCCGGGTCGTCCTCCGCCAGGTCGCGCCCATGGACCAGGTACATGGGCACCCGGGTCCCGTCGGCGGACTCGTAGAACACCTGGCGCGTCAGGAACTCCGCCGGATCGTAGCCGAGGTCCGGCCGGCGGAACAGCTCGCTCCGGCCCGTCTCCAGATCGAGACGGTAGATCGAGCCCGGATCCGCCAGTCCGCTCAGCGAGTAGAAGGTCTCGGAGGCCTCGGGATCGGGGGCGGGGGCGAATCCGCTCCAGATCGATCCCAGCCGGGGGAGCTCCAGCGTGTAGAGAGCCTCGCCGTCCAGGTCGTGCACCCGCCACTCGGTGCGGGCGTCCACCAGGTAGCCGACGATCAGGTGTCGGCCCACCATCCGGGCCCCGAGCCAGGTGTTGATGGCATGGTCCGTTTCGGGGATCACCTTGCTCCACGCGAGCTCGGCGTCGGCAGAGGCGTCGTCCAGGTCCACCGTGACGATGCGCCCGTTCGGCGCGCCCCGGTCCGTCCGGAACCACACCCGGGATCCCCGGCTCCCGACGAACCGATGCCTGGCTCCGTCGTCGGCGACGAGAGGACGCACCCGTGCTTCGGGCGTCGCGAGGTCGGCGTACAGCAGGCGGTCGCCCGTCGCGGACGGATCCCTCTCGACGATCACAAGGTAGCCGCCGTCGCCGGTCACCGACGTCGTGAGCCCGATGTCCGGCGACGCGGGATCATGGAGGAGACGGTCCTCCCCGCCCGCATCCCCGAGCCGGTGAAAGAGGATCCGCTCGTTGCGCACCCGGGCCGTCCGCTCCTCGCCCTCCGGCGGCAGGTCGGCCACCTCGTAGTAGAAGCCCTGCCCGTCCGGGGCCCAGACGATCGTCGACGCTCCGCCGTTCACCCCCTCGAGCCGGTCCGGAAGCCTCCGGCCCGTCGCGACCTCCAGGACCCCTACCGTCTCCCATCGAGAGCCTACCGGCGCCACGGCGTAGGCCACGTAGCGCCCCTCGGGTCCCGGCACCATCCGCGTGAGGGTTCGCCCTTCGGGGAGGTCTCCGCCGGAGAGGAGGACGCGGTGGGAGCCGTTCGCTTCGTCGCGCACCAGGAGGCGGGTGCCGGGAGTCCCGGGACCGCCCGACGACTGGAAGCTGACGTAGAAGTGCTGGTGCCCCCGCCTGCGGGGTGGCAGGAAGCGCCTGACGTCGGCCAGGCGGGCGATCCGGTCGTGGAGCTCCTCGCGACCGCGGAACCCGGCGGCGAAGCGGCGGGCGCGGGCGTCCTGGGCGTCGACCCATCCGATGGTCCGCGGAGCGTCCAGATCCTCCATCCAGCGGTAGGGATCCGGGACCGGGACCCCGTGGAGGAGGTCGACGTGCCCACCACGGTGCGCGGGGACGGGCTCGCCCGCTTCCCTCCGGGGCGTCGAGTCGACGTGGGCTTCCGCCTGCGCGGACAGGGGACGGGGTCCGAGGACGGACGCGGAGAGCGCGACGGAGAGAGCGAGCGCCGAGCGGAGCGTGCGGTTCAGTGACATGGGCGAGACCTGGAGCTCATGGGCGGGAGCGAGGGCCCGACGCTCACCGGGTGACGGATCCACCGGAGGAAAGATGTCACGGACCTGACGGCCACACATCCTCCCGGTGCGAATCCGGTGTGTCGGGTTGTGAAGGATCCCTCGATCGGGACGAACCCGCCCCCGGCTCCGTACCGCGGGTCCCCTCCGCCGTACAGGTAGTCCGCCGCCGCCCTGCTCATCCCCTCGTGATCGTGGCCGACCCCGGGCACGACCTCCAGCTCCCACTCGAACTGGGTGCCCATTCGATCCGCCAGCTCCCGGGCACGCTCGTAGAAGTGGCGTCCCCTCTCCAGCCGTCCGGGTCCCTGCTCGTCGGCGGAGGGCGAGCGAAGGAAGATGCCGCCCGTGCCGTCGCGGTCGTCCTCCTCGCCGAGGAACAGGATCAGCCGCTGTCCGAAAGATCGCCGCAGGTCCCGTCGCTCGACCGGCGCGTTCTCGAGGCCGAAGGGCAGACGGGCGCCGAGGTCCGGCATCGTGTAGAAGCCGGAGTTGGCGGCCAGGATCCTGTCGGCGTCGGAGTCGGGGCGCAGCAGGACCATCCTATGAAGGATCTGCCCGCCGGCAGAGTGACCGAACACGTCGTAGCTCTCCCGCGTCGATTTCATCGCCGCGGCCACCTTCTCGAACATCCGATCGAAGTCGGCGAAGATCCACGCCTCGGAGTTCGGGTTCACCCGGTAGGTCAACCGCTCCTCGTCCAGGAAGACCTCGTTCGTGTCGTCCGCGTACTCGACGGCTTCGTTCACGTTCACGTCGTGGATCAGGCCGCCCAGGTGGTAGGCCCCGAAGTCGTAGTCCTCCTCCGTGTACATGGGCGACAGGACCAGGACGCCGTGCTCCTCGGAGGCCTCCACCCAGGCGTCCCGATACTCGTAGGCGTCCCTGCCCGACCCGGGTACGACGACGAGGACGGGAGATTCGGGCTTCAAGGTCTCCGGAACGTGATAGAACACGGTGATGAGCTTCTCCTCGTGGCCCGGTCCTCCTTCGAGGAGGAAGTTCCCCGATCCCGGCTGCAGGTGGGCGTGGCCCACCCGCGAGGAGTCGGGCCGCTCGACGAGCTTCATCCCGCAGACGGGACACTCACCGTCCTCGTGAAAGACCAGCGTGTCGTGGGGAGCGCACGGGGGGCAGACGTAGGCCGCCCCGGTGTCCAGGGCCGTGCCGCCCTCCACGCGGGCGGCCGGCGTGGCCGCCTCGGGGCGTACGTCCGTTCCCTGTCCGGACCTGCTCTCCTGCCGGCATCCGACCAGGAGCGAGATCACGACCAGGAGCGCGATCACGGCCAGGATCCCGGGTCGGCGTGCCATACCGCCCGTCTGTCGCCCCCCCTTCATGCGGGTCCTGTCCACCCTGCCGTCTGTATCCGCGGAACGGGTGCGTCGTCCATGGCTGACACTTGCTCTCCCGATCATTGTATTAATACAATCTACCGTAGAACTTCCATATTGTAACATTACTCCGGCCCATCCCGGCGACAAGTCCGATCATTCCGGCAGGTATTGTATCATGGTAGACTGGCGGCCCCTCCTCGACGATCGGCCCGGCCCGCGCTACGCGGCGATCGTAGGGGCCCTGGAGGAGGCGATCCGCGAGGGGGAGCTCGGGGCAGGGGACAGGCTCCCCCCGCAGCGGGAGCTGGCCCGGGTCCTGGACCTCTCCCTGGGCACTGTGACGCGGGCCTACACCGAGGCTCGGGAGCGCGGCCTGGTGGACGCCACGGTGGGCCGGGGGACGTTCGTCCGCTCGGCAGCCACCAGCGGGGAATCCGGCCCACCGGCGAGCCTCGAGCCCTCGATCGTGGACCTCAGCCTCCTCACGGCGCCGATTCTGGACGGGGAGCGATGGCGCGAGCGAATCCGGGGGGCCGCCGCGAGCCTGGCGAGTCGCCCAGATCTGGAGGAGCTCCTCGGCTACCGGAGCCATCGGGGCACGCCCCGTCACCGCCGAGCCGCGGCCGACTGGATCGCGCGCACGGGGATGGATGCCGGCTACGGCGAGGTCCTCCTGGCTGGAAGTGCCCAGCACGCGGTCGTCGCAGCCCTCTCCGTGCTGACCCGGCCCGGGGACACCGTGCTGGCCGAGGAGCTCACGAACCCAGGGCTCAGGGACGCCGCTTCCTGGCTCGGGCTTCGGCTCCACGGACTTCCGTCGGACGGAGACGGACTCCACCCCGACGCCTTCGAGGCGGCCTGCCGCTCCGGCGTCGGTCGGGTGCTCTATACGATGCCGACGTACCACAATCCCACGACCGTGACCATGGGCGACGAGCGGAGGCGTCGCATCGCGGCGATCGCGTCCCACCACGGCGTCGCGGTGGTGGAAGACGGAGTCCACGCCCTCCTGGCGGAGGAGGCTCCGGCGCCTCTCACCGCCCATCTGCCCGACCACGGCTACTTCGTGACCAGCCACTCGAAGACGATGTCGCCGTCGCTCCGGGTCGGGTACCTGCGGGCTCCCCCTGCCGCCCACGAAGAGCTGGTCGGGGCCCTCCGGGCGACGCTGTGGATGGTCTCCCCTCTCCTGGTCGAGATCGTCACGGGCTGGATCGACGACGGGGTCGCCGATCGGATCCTGGAGGGAAAGCGGGCGGAAGCTCGCGCCCGCCAGGCCATGGCCAGCGAGGCGCTGGCCGGCCACGACTGCGCCGCCGGCACCGCTTCTCATCACCTCTGGCTCGGCCTCCCCGGAAGGTGGCAGGCGTCCGACTTCGTGGAGCACGTGCGTGAGCGGGGGGTGGCCGTCACCTCTCCCCGCGCCTTCCTGGCCGGGCAGATCACCACGCCCCGGGCCGTCCGGATCAGCCTCGGGGCGGCCCGGGACCGCGAGGCGCTCCGAGAGGGGCTCCGGGTGCTGGCCGAGCTGCTGGAGGAGCACCCCGGTGCCCCGTACTCGGCGTCGGGCCCGCGAAGCTGAGAGCGTCACGGGGCGCGTTCCGACTCCAGGGACTCCCCGGACCATCTCGGGGCCAGCTGTCGTGGCTGTTGCCGGCGGGGGGCGAGCGAGCGAGCGCTCAGCGCTGTCGGCCTCTCCGGCCTTCGTCCAGTCACGGTCACTGCGCTCGCGACGCCCGGTGGAAGGGGTGGCTGTCGCTGCCGGCGCCGGCGCTCACACCGAGTCGTCGCTCGTGCTTCCCGCGGCTCCCGCCGCGGCTGTTCGAGGCGGCCTCCGCAACGACACATGTCCCGCCGGTTGCCGGGAGGTTGCCGCCGCGGTGGTCGGGCGGTCGACATCGCGGTTGTCAGCCCGTTGACGGCGCTGCGTAGGATGGAGGCACGGAGTTCGATCCTGGGCAGCCATCGGAGCGGGAGTGGAGGCGGCGAGGTGAGCGGAGCGATGCGGGCGGCGCTGGCGGTCAGGGAGGTGA
>CAYWRD010000056.1:0-8175 GCA_964460675.1 uncultured Nitrosopumilaceae archaeon | reverse complement strand
GAGCAAAGCCCAGAAGATGCTATTCTGAAGAAAAGATAATGTCTTTATTTGTGCGAAAACTAATCAAAATATGACTGAATGTCCAACGTGTAAGCTAAATATGGAATCTCATTCCAGTTCTGAATTGATGGAATGTTGTATGAAGCAAGTAGGAGAAGATATGCACGAGGAAAGCAAAGGAAAGTGTCCTAATTGTCAACATGAAATTCAAAATCACACTGATTTACAGCTTGCAGAATGTACCATAGCGCATTTAAAATCAACGGATTTACAAATTTAATATCTTACCTTGCCTCACACATGTATTTAGTATCTTGTTTTCATTAAATGGGACTTTTCTACCATCAGCCTTTGTAACAATAAATCGTTTTTGGGCTATGTTCTGTCTTTTGTAGGCTTGAAGATTAATTTTTATGTTTAAATTCCCATACTTCTTGACTCAGCTAGTGTTAAAGAAAACTATCTTTCTGATATTGGCATTAATATCATTTGCAATGATCACACCCATTTATGCTCAAAGCAGCTCAGGTATTTTTCCAGAATGGATTAAAACCACAATAGAATTTTGGGCAGAGGAAAGAATAACTGATATCGAATTAAAGAATGCCCTAGAATATCTAATCGAACAGAGAATAATCATAGTAGATTCTTCAAAAAATTCGAACATTTCAATGCCTGTAGAAAACTCAAAAATAATATCTGGAATTTCGTTTTCAGGTCTTGACTTAAGCGAAGTGGATTTTTCACACGCAACAATTGTTAACGTAGATTTTTCTGGCACAGATCTTTCAGGTAGGGATTTTACAAACTCAGTACTTCGTAATGTAAACTTTACAAACACTAATCTTAGCGAAGCCAACCTTTCAGGACAAGATTTTTCTGGAACTATACTAAAGGGAACCAACCTTAGAGATGCAGATCTTTCAAATGCAAAGTTTAACAACGTAAAATTTGAAAATGTTGATCTTTCAAATTCCAATTTAATAAACGCTGAAATGAGAAAAACAGAAATAAAAAAATCCATATTCTCAAACGCCAATATGCAGAATACCAATTTACACAAAAGCTCAATTAGTCAATCAAGATTGGATGAAACAATTCTAAAAAATGCAAATCTTAGAGATGCAGTTTTAAGTTGGGTTATGTTGGATAGTGCAGATTTATCTTCTACTAATCTATCTGGAGTAAAATTAGATAATGTAAATTTTAGAAAAGTTAACTTCCAGATGGCAAACCTTGCCTCAATAGATTTTACGTCATCCACAATCGAAGAGACAAATTTTTCTAATGCAAATCTTGTAAATGCTAGAATATCAGATATGAAACTTGAAAATGTGAATTTAGCAGGTGCTAATTTAACAGGAGTTGTTCTTACTGGAGCAAGTCTAAAACATGCAAATCTGGCAAATGCCGATTTTGATAAAGCGAATGCACTAAATGCAGACTTTACTGGAGCTAATCTTAAAAATTCACATTGGTATGAGGCAAATTTGAAAAATTCTATCCTCAATAATGTCGATTTATCGTTTGCAGAGTTTTATCTTACCAAAGTAGAGAACGCCACAATAACGGATGCCAATCTAAGGAATGTTTCGCTAGAAAATTTACCCGTATATGATTTTCAAAATGATTGCAACATTACTAAATCAGCTAATTTGATTGGATGTGACCTTTCAGGGCAGGATTTAGTTGAATTAGATCTTTCGGGGTCTGATCTTAGATATTCAAACCTAGAAGGAGCTACAATTGAACAAGTCAATCTAACTGGATCGGATTTATCTGGTTCAAAATTGAATAATGCATCATTAGTAAATGTGAATTTATCTAACTCAATAATGAAAGAAGTTACAATCCAAAATAGCACGCTTGATAATGTTAGTTTTAGAAATGTCATTCTTGACAATATTACGCTTCAGGATAGTATTATCTCAAATCTGGATTTGGTAGATGTCAGTATGAAAGAAGTAAACCTGAGTTTTTCAAAGATATTAAATGTGGATATGACAGGAGCGGATCTTACTGGAGCTAACTTGCAATATGCCATAATAGACGATACCATTGCCAAATACACAAATTTCGATAACGCAAGTTTTGTATCATTATCCATTACAGATTCGGATTTATCAAAGACAGATCTTACAACAGCAATTATAGACGAAATTAGTTTTGAAAGAGTTAATTTAAGAAATGCCGATTTGACAAGACAGAATTTAGTGGGTGAAAAAATTACTAATTCGGATTTATCATGGGCAACTCTATCTAGAATTAATTTAGAAAAAAGTAACCTAGTGAATTCGATTTTCAACCAGGCTGACTTGAGATTTTCAAATCTTGCGGGGTCAGATTTGAGTCAATCGAAATTTTTAGGTGCTAACCTTGAAGGAGCTATTCTTACTAAGGCTAAACTTCTTCAAGCAGATTTTACAGATGCAAATTTGAGTCTAGCTGACTTGAATAACGCTATCATTCAATACACCGTATTCAATGGTGTGAATAGTCAAGGTTGTGAAGGTTGTCCATAATACATGAAAACAAAATTTAACTTCAGTAACTAATGTTTACACGTTTATTGTAATGAATAATGCACATCACAGAAAAGCACTATTTCTCCATGTAGTTTTTTTGCAGTGACAGAATAACCATCCTCCAATCCTTTTCCGCAAACATAACATTCTACAGGAGTTATCGATGAGTTAACTAGCTTGTTTGCATAAAGTAGTTTTTGCTTCTGCTTGCCTTTTATCTCCTGCATGTCATCATTACAGCGATCTAGTAAATAAAGGTACCGTACTATTACCGTAATATGCCTAACTGTTGAAAACAGGTTTTAGATTAGGCACAAACGCCATCAATTTAAATAATAAACGTCAGAAATGGCATTTATGGGTGAACACCTTTGGAAACTCGAAACCCCATATTATACCCCTAGAGTTATCTGAAAACCAATTTCAAATTTATAATAAAATTTCTAGGAATTATGAACATTCTTTTCTGTTTGAATCGCTAACAGGTCCAGAAGTGTTATCAGAAACATCGGTAATGGGTTTTAATCCAAAAAAAATTATCAAAGGGTACAAAAACAAACTAGAAATAATTAGTGATAAAACTGAGACAATTTTAACAGAGGACCCATTCAAAGAATTAAAAAAATTATTACGGAAATCTACTGAACAGTCTTATAGATATCTTGGTGGAGCAGTAGGCATAGTAAATTATGATGCAATAAGAATTATAGAAAATATACCAGATAAACATCATGCACCAGAACCTTTGTTTGAATTTGGGATTTATGATGATGGAATATTGTATGATAATGTACACAAAAAATTATTTTATTTTTATTATGATGAAAATAGGTTTAAACAATTTAAGATGAATGATGATTCATTTGGGGAATTTTCGGCAACTGAAACAACTACTAATATGAATGAAGATTGTTTCTCAAAAATAGTAAATAAAGCAAAACAATACATCTACAAAGGAGATATTTTTCAGACAGTATTATCAAGAAAGTTTTCATTTAAAATAAAAGGAGATACACTCCAATTATACAAAACCCTTAGAAAATTAAATCCATCGCCATACATGTATCATCTAAAACAAGGCAATAAAACAATAATTGGTGCTTCACCTGAAATGTTGGTCAGAATAACAAATGATAAAGTAGAAACATTTCCAATTGCAGGGACGAGAAAAATAACCAACAATGAAAAAAAAGACAAAGAATTAGCTAATGATCTTCTCAATGACGAAAAAGAAATCGCAGAGCATACAATGTTAGTTGATCTGGGAAGAAATGACATAGGAAGAGTTTGTAAATTTGGAACAGTACATCCAAAGTCATTAATGCAAATTAAAAAATTTAGTCATGTTCAACACATAGTAACTCATTTGGTAGGAAATTTGTCACCAGAAAAAGACATGTTTGATGCATTCAAAGCAGTTTTTCCTGCAGGGACTGTATCGGGGGCGCCTAAAGTTCGTGCTATGGAGATAATAGACGAGTTAGAAACCGAAGCAAGGGGCCCTTATGCAGGAGCTGTAGGATATTTTTCATATAATGGGTGTTGTGACTTTGCAATTGCCATTAGAAGTATTTTCATTGAAAATAGCAATGGATTCATTCAGTCAGGGGCAGGTATTGTATCCGACTCAGTCCCGGAAAACGAATTCAAAGAAACCGAACACAAAGCAAATGCAATGCTACAGGCTCTAAGGGAGGCAACAAAATGAAATTTTTAATCATTGACAATTACGATTCATTTGTTTATAACTTAGCACAATATCTAGGAGAATTAGGAGTAAATTGCGATGTTATTAGAAATGACAAAATAACAATAGAAGAAATAAAACAAAAAAACTATGATGGAATAATAATTTCTCCTGGACCAGGTACACCAGAAGATAAAAAATATTTTGGAATATGCTCTGATGTAATAAAAAAATTGGGTCATAATACACCAATTCTTGGTGTATGTTTGGGACATCAAGGAATTATTGATGCATTTGGTGGAAAAGTTACCAACGCAGGTTGTGTACGACATGGTAAAACAAGTCCTGTAACCCACAAAGATTCAAAGTTGTTTGCAGGAGTAAAAAATCCATTTAAGGCTACTAGATATCATAGTCTAGTTGGAAATAAAACAACAATACCAGAAATACTTGAAGTAACGGCAATTGCTGAAGATGATGGGGAAGTTATGGCTATACGACATAAACAACATCTAATTGAAGGAGTTCAATTTCATCCCGAATCAATTATGACAGAAGAAGGTAAAAAAATTCTTTCGAATTTCATAAAGCAGGTAAAGGAGAAAAAATGATTTTAAAACTTATTAAAAAACTAGAAGGAAAAATTGATCTTTCATACCAAGAAATGAATGATATTATGGCAGAAATCCTATCTGGAAAAACATCAGAGAATGAAAACATAAAATTTCTATCCTTTTTGACAGATAAGGGAGAAACAGATGATGAATTACTTGGCATGTTAGATAAAATGCAAGAGTTTGCAGTCAAAATAGAGCCCAAAAATTCCGGAACGGCGATTGACATGTGTGGTACCGGCGGAGACAGCCTTCAAACATTCAACATCTCTACTACTGCTTCATTTGTGGTTGCGGCTGCTGGAGGAGTTGTAGCAAAGCACGGCAATCGTTCAAGCACAGGTATTTCTGGTAGCGCAGATATTTTTGAGTATTTTGAGTATGATTTGAATCAAGAACCAAAACAAGTTGAAGACATTCTAAAAAAACATAACATTTGTTTTATGTTTGCACAAAAATTTCACCCAGCAATGAAACATGTTGCAAGCGCTAGAAAAAAATTATGTAAACGAACAGCATTCAATCTATTAGGACCCTTATCAAACCCAGCAGGAGTAAAAAATCAGCTTATTGGAGTGTATTCTTATGAGTTTCTAGATAGACTGCCATTATTATTGAAACGTAAAGGTGCGAAAAACATAATGACGGTAAGATCAGATGATGGTATGGATGAATTTTCAACTAGTTCTGTGAATCGTGTAGCAATTTTAAGGAATGAAAAAGTACTAATGAATGCAATTGATCCAACAGTAGTAGGTCTTCACAAATCATCTTTAGAATCAATTCAGATTAAGACAAAAGAGGATGCCATACAAGCATTTCTAAATGTTTTAAACAATACTGCAAATCAAGCTATGATTGAAACTACGGCATTAAATGCAGCAGGTGGATTAATAGTTGCTAACATAGCTAAGAACTTTGAGGACGGTGTAGACATTGCACTCAATACAATCAGAGATGGAAAAGCATTTGAGTTATTACAAAATTTTATTGAAGATACTGGGAACGTAAACAAACTAAAGGAGTTAGTCTAATGGCAGAAAATATTCTAAGAAAATTAGTTAACAACTCACAAATGGCAATAGATGATGGAACATATGACGTAGATGTAAATTTAGAAAAATCAGATATGGATTTACTACATACAATCAAAGTAAACTCCCATGCTACATTAATAACTGAAATTAAATTTTCATCACCATCCTTAGGCAAAATACGCACACTTACCGACCCAATTAGCGTAGCAAATCAAATGATAGATGGTGGTGCCAAAGCTCTTTCGGTTCTAACTCAGCCTAATTTGTTTAATGGTTCGCCTGAATACTTCATCAAGGTAAGACAAGCTGTAAACGTACCAATGCTAATGAAAGATATCATAATAGATGCCATTCAGATAGATGCGGCCAAGAAAATTGGTGCAGATTACATATTATTGATTCAGTCACTGTTTGATCAAAAATACCTTAAAGGAATCGAAGAATTCATCGATTATGGACATAAAAACGGGTTAAAGATTCTTCTTGAGGTACATACCAAAGAAGAGTTAGAAAATGCTCTTACAACTGAAAGTGACTTGATTGGAATAAACAACAGAAATTTAGATACCCTAGAGATAGATCTTAAAACAACTAAAACAATTCTTGATGGTTTTGATAAGACAAGACCAATATTATCAGAAAGCGGTATTGATACACCTGAGGATATACAATACCTAAAAAAGTGTGGTGCCGATGCATTTCTAGTAGGTTCTAGTATTATGAAAAGCGATAACATCAAAGAACAAGTAAAGAAATTGGTGAATTCAATATGACATATCCTAAGGAAGGAAGATTTGGCGAATTTGGTGGTAAGTACATACCTGAGACATTAGTTCCCGCTATTGAAGAATTAGAAAAAAGCTATCACAAATTCAAAAAAGATAAAAATTTCAATAAAGAATTCAATTATTACTTAAAGGAATATGCTGGAAGACCTACGCCATTATATTATGCAAAAAATCTTTCAGAGAAATTAGGTGGTGCAAAAATCTATCTAAAAAGAGAAGATCTTTGTCATGGAGGAGCTCATAAAATTAACAACACAATAGGACAAGCATTACTTGCCAAAAAAATGAAGAAAAAAAGAATCATTGCGGAAACAGGTGCAGGCCAACATGGCGTAGCAACAGCCATGGCTTGTGCTGCATTAGGCATGAAATCAGAAGTATACATGGGATACAAAGATACCCAACGCCAAAAATTAAACGTGTTTAGAATGAATCTTTTAGGGTCTCAGGTACATCCAGTAAAATCGGGTTCTCAGACACTAAAAGATGCAATCAATGAAGCTATAAGAGATTGGATAACTAACGTCGAGAACACATATTATTTACTGGGCTCTGCAGTTGGTCCACATCCTTATCCTGTAATGGTAAGAGATTTTCAAAGTGTAATTGGAAAAGAAATCAAACAACAAATCAAAAAAATTGGAAAAGAGTCGCCTGATACAGTAATTGCATGTGTTGGAGGAGGATCAAACGCTATTGGGACATTTTATCCTTTGATTGAAACTGATGCAAATATTATTGGCGTAGAAGCAGCAGGAAAAGGACTAAAAACAAAATATCATTCAGCTACATTATCAGCAGGTAAAAAGGGCGTGTTACACGGCATGATGACGTATCTATTACAGGATACAGAAGGTCAAATTACTGAAACACATTCAATTTCTGCAGGTCTAGATTATCCGGGAGTAGGCCCTGAACATTCATACTTGAAAGAGAAGAAGCGAGTAAAATATTATTCTGCAACAGATAAAGAAGTAATAGATGCATTTTTGATGCTTACTCGAAATGAGGGAATTATTCCAGCTTTAGAGTCAGCTCATGCTATTGCGGAGGCAATAAAACAAGCAAAGAAAATGAAAAAATCCGAAACCATAGTGGTCACACTATCCGGAAGGGGAGACAAAGACGTAGAAGTAGTACAGGACTATTTGAATAAAAATGTCAAGAATAAGTAAAAAATTTGAAGAGTTATCAACAAAAAGCGAAAAAGCACTCATAGCTTATGTGATGGCAGGATATCCAGACAAAAATTCAACAATGTCTGCCATTAAGGGATTAATCAAAGGCGGAGTAGACATCATCGAAATAGGATTTCCATTCTCAGATCCTTTAGCTGATGGTCCAGTTATACAAAATGCAAGCAATATTGCACTAAAACACGGAACAAAAATGAAAGATTTCTATAAAATCATCTTCTACAACTGAAAAAGATATTATTAAATGAGCTTAATTCATTTAAATTCATAACAGGTTATATTTGGTGAATGAATGGAAATATCTGTTCGTTTAAAGGCTGTCCTCTTA
>CAYWRD010000055.1:0-8194 GCA_964460675.1 uncultured Nitrosopumilaceae archaeon | reverse complement strand
AATGTCTTTTTTGTTTACAATAGTATTCACAACAAACCAGTAAAGCCATTTGCAGCAAAAAAATTCAGACCAGAATATATTGGAGCCAAAGAAAACATCTCTCCAATAATTCCAGGATCTTTAAACTAATTTAGAATAAAACATAAAACCGAAATTAATCTGATAACCTAACATCAACCACACTTCCTTCCATGTTAAATTTTAAACTGCCATAAGGATAAATCCAAGTATCATACTCGGAGATAGAATTTTCAAAAACAATTAGACTTTCAGTTTCGTCATATAGTTTCTGTAGTTCTTGTCCTCTTGAAAGATCCATCACATAATGTCTGTCTGCAACGAGAAGAACTTTGTCCGTTTGCGGTATTTCAAACAATATAATGGAGTAGTCAAGCATCACGTTATCTAGTCCATAATAATCAAAAATCCAAGAATAAACAGGACTTGCAAGAATAGTTACATTATCAGTTTCTATATCATTTAAAACAAAAGACATTGCCTGAAATTGACTAGATGACATGTCTGTGACAAGCAAAGGAATGGTGCTTGCAAGCCCAAAAATTACCAATACAATAATTGATGTAACTAGTAATTTCTCAGTATGTTTTGGTATTTTTTCAAGCAATTTTACAATAAAAATTGCCCCTGCAATACAAAATATCGGAATAAGTGAAATCCAATGAAAGTACTGGGTAAATCCTACAGTACCCATAAACAAAATCATAGGTATTGCCCAAAGCAATACAAACATATCTTTTCTATATGCAGAGTATACTATTCCTGCAATACCTAAACCAAACAGCACAGGATCAATGTCTGTAAAGTACTTTGCAATGTACAACCCTACGGTTTCTCTTTGTGTGTGCCACAAAACATCCTTGAACCACAAATCAAAATCGTTTTGAGCAATTACATAAACAAGCCACATGAAAGGAATAAGAAAAACTGGAATAAGCCAAGAACCAATATCATAGACTTTTTTCCTACAGTAAAATACAATCCAACCAATTAAAACCACAAAAACAAAGGCAGGAATCTTTGTGAAAATAGAAAGTCCAAGCAGAATTCCAGATAGCAATATCATGAGAGTTTGGTTTTGTTTTTGACTTGCATTCAATGCAAGTAAAACAGAGCCAAGCAAGAATGGCAACATCAAAGAATCAAGCAGGATTCTCTTAAAGATCCAAGAAAAAGGCATTACTGCAAACAAAACAGCTGAGATTATTGCTACATTTTTCCCATATCTGGTGTCTGCAATCTTGTAAATTAGAAAAGTATCCAAAACTGCTACTAACCCCATAAAGATTCTAGGCAGTAGGTATAGTTGCTCCAATGATTCAGAATCTGTATCTTTAACATAATCAGGAAAATTAGTAATCCACATCACACCTCCAAGTATAATCTGCCCAAAGTAGGGATGATCATAAAGAAAAGACTCCTGAGGATCTCCGGTATCTAAGAAATGCATAGCACGGCTCATGTAAATTCCCTCATCATAGAAAATATCTGGAAATCCTACAGGGTTATACAAATGGGTAAATGCTGACAAGGACAAGATTGCTAAAACAATCCAATATTTTCTGAACATGTAAATGAAATTTTGTTTTTACCTATATGGATTGTGTATTGTTGCCAAAATATTGTTTTTATTTTCTCTTTGCTATAACTACATCTACTTTATAGTTTAAAGAGGCTCTTGGATTTAGCTTCAAATTCCATGGTATGTTTGAAGGAGTTTTGGTATCACTGTTAATTTTGAATCCTAATTCTCTCAGATGGTTTCGTAGTGTGTTTTCGTAAAGTGGTTTCTTAACAGAACGAATTCCTCTTTCATAGTCATATGGATCAGTCAAAACAAGATAATTTTTTGTTTGTTTTTCAATCTGTTTAAGAAACATGGTAGGCTCTACCAACTCAAGTATATTCAGTGCCAGTATTAAATCAAATTTAGTTTTACCAAAAATATTATTCATAGAATTTGCCACAAAAAAATCAACATTTTTTCTTCTAGTTTTTTTTGCAACAGATATTGCGGAAAAAGATTGGTCAACTCCAAAAACAATTTCTTTTGTATCAGCTAAAAAGTTACTCATCAAACCAATAGAACATCCGTATTCCAATACAGTTTTTCCAGGAATGGATCTAAGCATTTTTGCAATAATAGAATAAAATTTTGACTTTTTGTTGTTTTGATATATTTTTGTCCATCTTTTTTCTATTATGTTTTGATCTTCTGTGACTTTGATTTTGGAAAGAGTATTTTTGATAAATTGTCTAATTTTTTCGTGTTTACAACATTGCACAAGTTCTCCTCCAACTGATGGACGAATAGCTAGATAGTTTTTAAAATCAGTCCATAAAATAGGAATTTTTTGGACAATTGGTAGTTGTAGATTACAATTGTGGCAAATAAGAAAACCTTCCTCTATCTCTTTGTTATTTTCAAGTATCTCGCAATCTAATTTTGAACTACATTTTGGACAATGCAAAAATTCCAGACTATATTCATGCAAGATTTATTGAAATTCTTGTTTGCAAATTAAAAATTTCTCTTTGATGGGGTTTCAGGATAATGTTAAATGTGGTAGGCATACAAAAATCACCAAATTGGCAGAATTTGAAGAGTTTGCAGAGGCATTATTTGGGCAGCTTGAAGTAGAACTAAACGAAGAAAAAGAGATCAAACAGTTAGCAGATACCATAGATGATGACCCAGAATTTAAGATAAAATTTGATTCTATAGAAAAAATTACCCAAGATCTCTACCCAACATTTGAAAAAAAGGTAAACGAGTTTTTGGGACTCAAAATAAGAGATGAAGTAAAAGTAGAATATCCTGAATTAGAGGAATTAAAAAAAATCAAGGGAAAAAAGGTATTTTGCAGTAGTGATTCAGTTGATTTTGTAAGAGAGTTATTTGACGCAGTATCAAGAGAAGACAAAAAACAGATAGAAAAACTAATTGAAAAAGATCCCGCAAAGTATCTAGTATACTCCACATATGCAATTCAGTATACTTCAAAAATTACTACAACATATGGAGATTATTTAAATTCGGTAATTTATCTAAACAAATTCATTTTATCTAGATATCCTAAAATAATTTTGTACAAACAAGGAGCTCCATATGATGCAAGATATGACATGGTAAACTCAGGTTATATCGGAGCCCTAAAAATGACAATCCTAGAAGAGTTAATACATTCAACCCAAGAAAAGCTTCACAAGCTAAACAAAGAAGCTGCTATGCAAGTAAATTCAATAAATGAAGAGTTGGCAAAAATTATTTTAGATTTAGATGATCAGACTGTAAAAATACTCTCTGAATACTTGCAGTTACAGGAAGTACCTGATGAGTTTCCATTTGCAAAAAAGGCAAACCTATTTTTCTTTTTGAATCCAGACCACTTCTTGATTGAACAGATAGGAAGCGATGTTATGACTTATACTAATGTTGAAGTTGATCAAAAAATTTCTGAAAAAATTCCACAGTTACTTGACATTTATCAACGATGGTTAAAGCCAATTCAACAGCATCATGCAGCATTTACTGCCATGGAAGGAATGGCAGGATTTGCCATACAAAACATACTCAAAGAAGATCAAGACTTTAACAATTATTTGACTACGTTTATGGGCACTGATCTTTCCTCATACCAGATAAGAAAAAGTATGGGAATAGATTTTACCAAGGCAGTATATGACGAACTAGGCAAGGATGCATTTAATCACATAATTGATAATCCACCCAATACCAAGGAACTAAAAGATCCTCAGACCTACCTTAGCAGGTCAAAATAACAATTTGAAAGAAAAGTTTGATCCACTGGTTGCTGAGTGGGTATCATTTACCACAAATCCAAACTTCAATTTAGTGGAAAAATGTCTAAAGTTTGCACAGATTTTGGAATATCCTGATCTAGATATTTCCGAATACATCAAGAAAATTAACTTGATGGGAAATTCATTAAAAGAGACAATAACTGAAGTAAAGAATCCAACATATCTAATTTCAATTTTAAATGAATACATGTTTGAAAATTTAGGATTCAGGGGAGATGTAGAAGACTACTATAATCCAAAAAATAATTTGCTAAATGACGTAATTGATAATAAAATTGGAATTCCAATTACAATTTCAATTTTGTATGTAGAGATTGCAAAATTCATAGGGTTGGAACTAAAAATTGTAGGATTTCCTGCACATATATTAGTCAAACACAACGAAGAGATGATTTTAGATCCGTTTTATGGCGGAAGGCTGTTAGATATTGATGATTTACAAGAGCTATTGGATAGAAGCTATGGAGGAGAAATAGAGTTTCAACCAGAATTTCTAGATGAAGTAAAACCAGAGAAATTAATTATTCGCATAGCACGAAATTTGAAAAATTCCTACACACATTCATTTGCATATGAAAAAGCACTTAGATGTGTAAACATGATTTTGGCATTAGAGCCAGATTCTCCAGAAGATGTAAGAGACAAAGGCATACTAGAAGAAAGGATGTTAAATTCTGATTTGGCTTTACAGTATCTAAACAAGTATCTAGAATTGAATCCAAATGGAGAAGATGTAGATTTTATCTTAGAATTAATCAGGAGTATAAAGACTAGAGACTAATCGATAATAGAATGGATGTCTTTACCTTCTTTTATCAATTTTATTTCGTGTCTTGCAATCTTGTTACGCAAGGCTTTCTTCAGAATATCCACTTCACTTCGTAATAGTGCCATTTCATCTTCAAGTCTTGCTACTCTCTCATAGATTGTTTCTGCTTCACTCATGTAGTTGTATCAGAAGAAAATTGTCTTAAAAAGTTATGGGTAAATTATTTGATGTGTAGGTAATATTTTTGAGCTAGATTTCAAATTCTTGTCTGCATTTTTCGCATTTTCCTCTTTCTTCACCAGGCTGACCTAGGAGGAAAATTCTACCTATAGTTCTGCATTCTGGGCACATACCTGTAGTTACATTTTTTGGGCCTGTTCTAACAATTTTTTGGGTTTTTCTTCTTCCCATTATTCATCAATAGCAAAAAGCGACTATTAAGTCTAAGTTATCAAAAGGCGCGGGGAGGGGGATTTGAACCCCCGAGTCATTGCTGACATGGGATTAGCAATCCCACGCCCTACCAGGCTAGGCGATCCCCGCACACGAAACTCTTGAATTAGTCTGTAAATAAATTCATTCTCCAAACTGAGTATAGTTTTTGACTATATCATCAATTGGCATTCTTTTTCCCCCAACAATCTTTAGATCCACTTGAATTTGTTTTCCAGAAATAGTAATGATGTTGTAAGTATTCTCAAAAAGTCCTCTAACTCGTTCTGAAGATACTGTTCCAGCATTTATTACTTCTAAATTACCAAAGTTCCACACCCAAGGTCTGTGTTTATGACCACATAAAACCAAGTCAACTTGAGTGTCCAATATGGTTCTCAAAACATCTCCAGCATCAACTACGGTTAGTTGATCTGATCCAGTGTCAGGTATAGGGATTAAATGATGATGCATAGCTAAAATCTTTACCTTGTCTTCATATTTTTTCATGGTTCTTTCCAGCCAAAGGTTTTGTCTATAGCCAACCTCGCCTTCATTTCTGTCAGGCCTTGCAGTACCCAATGTAACTAAAACGATATCATCGTTTAGCTCATTAATTGTCTCAAAGGGAAAATATCGCTTAAACAAAAGGTATCCAGTATTACGATAATCATGGTTACCGCTTATTGTGATGATTTTTTTTGTTTTTATTTGAGATAGTAACTCTTTTGCGTTTTCATACTCTTTTACTAAACCTTCATTGGTGAGATCACCTGTAACTACAACTACATCTGGTTGTATTTCATTTACTTCAGAGACCATAGTGGAGAATTGTTCTGAATTAAACTGAGAGCCTACATGAAGATCAGATAGTTGAACAATTATCATCTCTTCTGAATAACAAATAGATGGCTAATAAACGCTGACTATAGAAAATATAGAGTTGTCCAAGGTAGAATTAAATAATAAATCTGTAAAATTTTTGCAGTTTTGAGTAAAAAAGCTGCTGTTATGAAAGGCGATGGTATTGGTCCAGAAGTAGTAGACAGTATGCTTCGTGTTCTAAAGGAATGCAATTTACAATCTGAAATAATTTTGTGCGAAGCAGGTTCCGAGCAATGGGACAAAAATGGCAGAAAAGACAAATCTTACATTCCTGACCAAACTATGAAAACTCTAGAAGAGTCTGATGCATGTTTTAAGGGGCCTACTACTACACTTCCAGTTCCTAATGCACCTCGTAGTGTAGCAGTTACATTAAGACAAAAATTTGATCTTTATGCCAACATTAGGCCTACTAAGACGTACGATAGGCTTACACCTAATAGAAAGCTAGATTGCGTTTGTTTTAGAGAGGCTACAGAAGGACTCTACACAGGAGTAGAAGCTTCAATTACAGATGATGCAGCAATTGCGATAAGAAAAATTACAAGAAAGGGAAGCAGAAGATTATTGGATTCTGCCGTAGATTGGGCAAAAAGATACAATATGAAAAAAATGGTGGCAATAACAAAAAGAAATATTCTAAAACAAACAGATGGAATATTTTGGGAAGAGGCGCAAAAAGCAGTAGAAGGTACAGGAATGGAGTTATCTGAAATTTACATTGACAACATGGCACAGCAAATGGTAATAGCTACTGAACAGTTCAACGGAGCTGTTCTTGTCAGCACCAATTTGTTTATGGATATCATATCAGAATTAGCATCGGCATTAGTTGGATCTATAGGATTGATTTATTCTGCAAACATGGGAGATAACTTTGCAATGTTTGAAGCAGCACATGGAAGTGCACCACAATTTGCAGGGCAAAACAAAGTAAATCCAACTGCAACGGTTCTTTCTGGTGCTTGGATGGCTGAATATCTTGGAGAAAAAGATATCAGAGATGCAATATTTGATGCAACAGACAAAGTGATCAATGAAGGAAAAACAGTAACTTGGGATATTGGTGGTAATGCATCAACTACACAAATGACAGATTCAATAATAGAATACGCAAAACAAAACCTTCACAAATAATTTAATTCAATTCTTCTCTGCATGAATAAGAACCAATTCCTCAAAGAATAGTTTCTTTTTTGCTAAAATTTTAGCATTAAGACCTGATTTTTGTGCGTAATCTATCAATTTTTGATAATTTGAAAGAGACGAAGTAACAAAGATGAACTTTCCACCTTTGCCAATTAAGGGGATTACTGAATCAAAGATTGTTTTTGGTACTTCAAATCCTTCTTTTCCACCATCTGTTGCAACATCAAGTATCGTATCTGTTGCAAGATAAGGCAGATTGCACACTACAAGATCAAATGAAACATGCAATGCATCCCCCCCATGACAACAAACCAAGTTTTCTGTTTTGAAAGTCTGATCTTTTAAAGCTTTGAAATTAATGTCAGTTCCAACAACAAGGTTAAAATTTTTTTTTAGCAATTGTGTTAGAAACCCAGAACCACTTCCAACATCTAAAGCTAAATTTCCGTGTTCATTTTCAATATGATCAGCTACAAAGTAAGTATCCTCAGCTGGTGAGTATGAATCATTGATTGAGTTCTTTGGCAATTTCAATTATCTCGTCTCCTGATAGATCGTCTAATCGTTCTTGTCTTGTAGTTATTTTTCCAAACTGTTTGAAAATATTTTGTAGTTTTTTTCTTCTATATGAGAATATTTTATTTATAGTCTGAATCATTTTTTTCTTAAGCGTTTTTTTCTGAGTTATTTTGAGTATTATTGAATTTACTTTTGGCGGTGGTGAAAAATTTTTAGAATTCACATTAGATATTTTTTCTATATCAAACGAATAATTTGCAATTACACTAATTGCTCTTCGTGATTTTTTGTTAGCTAAAAGTTTCTCTGCAAATTCCCTTTGGACCATTATAATTCCATGTGAAAATGATCTCTGAGCAAGCCATTCAATTGCAGTATTGCACTCAGAATATGGTAAGTTTGAGACAAATACTGAAAAATTTTCTTTAGTTTTGAAGCCATCTCCATGTTTTAATTTCAGATTAGAAATATTAGAAAATGCAGTTTTTGCTTTTTTGTACAATTCTTTGTCTGCCTCAACGGAAATTACGCTTCCAGCTTTATCACATAGCAATGGCGTTAAGACACCCATTCCTGTTCCTACCTCAAAAAAGGTAT
>CAYWRD010000054.1:3940-8204 GCA_964460675.1 uncultured Nitrosopumilaceae archaeon | reverse complement strand
TTTCCGTACCTCTATCAAAAAGCAAAGTTACCGAAGTTTTCACATCGTTTGCAAATTTGAAACCTGATTCACCGTAATCATTGAATTGTGTTGTTGTAGTAGCCTTGTCAGCATAATTACCAAGATCAACTCCACTACACTCAAAGGTGATTTTATCAACTGTTGCAAAGCCAACTTCTTTGTGATAGCTTTCATAGTCATTTGAGTCAAGGGTTTCTACTTGATAATTTTGTACCTTACAGTTTTTGTAATCTAATGTTTTTAGTGATTCATCATTTTTGACAAAATTAACGTCTACATCAAAATATTTCATTGGGTATTCATATCCATTTGCTGAGACGAGTCGGTTATCATATGCTTTATCTAATGCCTTGTGCAATAGTGGTGCTTTTGTCACTATACCTTCAACTGTGAAGGTACTTCCTGTATTATCTACTAGGTTTTCTTCCATATTAAATACCGGAAATTCGTGAGTCTCAATACCATCTCTGAACGTAAAAGTCAAAACTGGCATAATATCGCCAACCATTTTGTATTTGCTTTCTTCTGCAAATGCACTTGTTAAGCCAAATGACATCACTAGAACTGAAATCATACTTAATACTGCAATGTTTTTTGCGTCATTGTTTCTCATTGCTAGTCAAACTAAGACATGTATCTATAATAGCTATGCATATTTTCATTAGTTGTTTTAAAGTTATGTATTAAGTTTATAGTACTATATAGAAAAAAAGGCAATTCATAATTTACAATTATTTCATCTGATTCATTATAACAACTAACACGGCTAATTACAAAATTAATCAAACACTGAGAACGCAAGTAAATATTATGAATTTAGTCAGAATGGCTTGTTGACTTCACGCGTGAAAACATAGCTTGCCAGACCAACCATTACAGCTACAAAGGCAATAATTATTCCAATACTCAAAACCACAGGAACTCCACCTTCTGTAACACCTGTCATCATTTCACGAACTAACAATACAGTGTATGTCACGGGGTTTAATTTAGCAACAGTTGCAAGCCATTCAGGTAAAAGCTCCAATGGGAACAATGCAGGGCTCAACATGAATAGTGGCATTCCAAGGAAATTAATTATGCCCCAAAAAGTTTCTTGGGATTTTGCAGTAGCTGCAACCATCACAGATATTCCAGAAAATCCCAACGAAAACAAAATTACAATTGCCATAATTGGGATTATCATGATAAAATTTGAAAAAGAAACCCCAATTGCTAGAGCAATTCCTAAAATCAAACTAGCTTGAAGTGCTGCAATTAACGAAATTGCAGACATTTTTCCAAGAGCAATAGATGAACGTGAAATTGGAGATGTCAAAGCTTTATTCATGAATCCATATCTTCTATCCCACAAAGTATTGACGCCTCCAAAAATGCTTGTAAATATGGCAGTAAGAATTATCACGCCAGGTGCCATGAATTCAATATATTGTCCTTCAAACCCAACAGATTGGATTAATGGCTGTGTCCCAGAAAAAGTATTTCCAATCACAATAATCCAAATTGCTGGTTGAATCAATCTAATCAACACACCACTTCGTGATTTTTTGTAGCGTTTCATTTCTCTCCAAAAAATGGAGTAAGTGTCATACATCAAACTCATGCCCGTAACCTCTTCATCTTTGCATGTTCTCGTTTTCTATCAAAACCAGATTCATCATCTCTAAGTTCGTGGCCAGTATAAGAAACAAAAACATCATCTAATGAAGGTCTTGTCAGAGATATAGAATCAATTTCAATTTTCATTTCTGAAGCTATTTGAAAAATTTTAGGGATTACTTCAGTTCCTTTTGCTGCAAACACCGTTAGTTTTCCTTCATTTTCCTTTGTGTTTGTTACAAGATTGATTTGCTTAATCTTTGATACAAATCCATCTGTAGAATTTTGATACTCTAAGGTAATTACCTCGTTTCCCAAGGCATTTTTCATATTCTCAGGCGTGTCTATTGCTTGAATTTCTCCGTGATCTATAATCCCAATTCTGTCACATAGTTGATCTGCTTCTTCCATGTAGTGAGTTGTAAGAAATATTGTCATGTTAAATTCACTATGGATCTTTCGCAAGTATTGCCAGATTTTTCTTCTAGTTTGAATATCAAGTCCAACTGTTGGTTCATCTAGAAACAAAACTTTTGGTCTATGCAACAATCCTCCTGCAATATCTAATCGCTTTCTCATACCTCCAGAATAACCAACAACGGGATCATGCTGTTTTTCAGTTAATTCAATTAATTCCAACACTTCATCAATTCGTGAGTCTATCTCATCTTTTGGGATATGGTTCAGTCTAGCTTCCAGCAAAAGGTTCTCCCTACCAGTAAGATATTCATCTACGGCTGTTTCTTGCTGAACATATCCAATATTTTCTCGTACGTGTTTTGGTTCTTTGACAACATCATGCCCAGCTACTAATGCCTGGCCAGAGGTTGGCTTCAATAAAGTTGTAAGAATCATCAGTGTTGTGCTTTTTCCCGCACCATTAGGACCCAAAAACCCAAAGATCTCTCCTTCCTTAACAGTAAACGAAATATCATCAACTGCAGTAACGTCTCCAAACTGCTTTCGTAGAGACCTTGTTTCTATGGAATACAATGTTTTGATCGCATTATCCAATTATAAATTGCTAAGCAATAGTTTCCAAAAAAATTTTAAAATACTATCATCTAATTTGTTCATGAAAGGGTTATGCCATATTTGTCATACCTCAAATGTAGAAATAACAATACAAGAAGGAAGACCAATTTGTCTAAACTGTAAGAAATAATTTCTAAATAAAATTTGGTTAATCGAGTTCTTTGAACTCATCTTTGGTCATCCTTAAGATGACTTTTTCACCAACTCCCCAAATTTCTGCTTTGGATAGAATCTTCGAATGCAAGATTCCATCTGAAACTTCGATTGATTCTAGATCATGGGTGTCGGGGTTTCTGTGTAGTCTCTTAACCTTTCCAATTTTGTGACCATCAATATCTACCACATCTACATCTGTTCTGATAGGAGGTCTGCTCAGAAGCAGTGTCTCTTCTGTGATTTTATCCACATAGTCTTCTGAAAGATAATAATCCTTGAAGAATCCCTGATGTATTGTTACGCCTGCAACTTTGAGTGTATCTTGGTTGATGTGAATATGCTTTACCTTACCATAGCGTATTCCCTCACGGTCAACTACTTTTTTGCCTGTAAAGGAATCTGCAGTAGAGATATTTTCAGGCATGCCATCTAGTTTAACGGACATAGTCTGTACTACAAAGATTTGCTTATGATTACAAGTATCGAAAATTTCTATCAATGAGGTTAAATTACTTGACAGGGTGATTTGTTTGATGAGCGATGAAAGTCAGATTTTGAGAGTCACTTTTACTACCAAAGGCAGAAAAACTGGAAAGGAGCATACTGTCCCACTTCGGGCCGTAAAATATAACGGAAGATATTATTTTTCTAGACATAGACCAGATGGAGATTGGTTTCAAAATGCAATCAAAAATGAGGACGTTACTATTGAAATCCATGGAAAAAGATTGAAAGGTAAAGCAAAAAAAATAACAGATGAAAAACTATCTCAAAAAATATCACATCTCAAATATCCCGGCGAGGAGCGTGCAAAGGAGAAAAGAGTGACAATTGAAGTCACACCATATGAATAATTGTGCTTACCCCTCTTCTTTCAACCTCAGCACCATTCTCTGTCTCACTAATTGTTACAGTAAATGATATTACATCACGCTGTTTTGCTTGCTCTGCATTAATTTTCAAATGAATATCCATCAATTCAAATTCTTGCTCAGGTAAGTTTGTTTCATCAATGAATGCTTTACATGTTGATTCTATTCTGAAACGTTCATCTTTGAAGTGAAAACCAAGTTTTGTCTTTCTATTTTCACGTCCAGCTGCTTTTATGTTCACATCAATTATTCCTGGCTTTGCCAGGGTATAACTCGATTTTCCGTTAACAAAAACTCCAATTTCAAAAGGCTTGCCAGCTGTAGATTCTGCCATTTTTTGAATCCCATCATTCATTACTACATCTACAGCTTTGATAGTTTGAGCAACCTTTGCTATCCAGTTGTTAGTTCTTTCAATAGTAGATTCAATCCCATCTCTTCGTTTTTTATCCTCATCTGCTGGAAGTTTATAATAATCCACCCAAGCATGGTAATCTTTTGAAATATCCTTGATAAAATCCATGCAAGTTATTTTGTAGCTTTCTACGTTAGGTGCGCGCTCAGCATCTGCACCTGTCCTC
>CAYWRD010000054.1:827-3930 GCA_964460675.1 uncultured Nitrosopumilaceae archaeon | reverse complement strand
AACTTACACTAGTTTTGGACCTACAAAAACTAATCCCGCCAATGAATATAATGGGAATATTACATGCTTGTTTACATGATATTTTCTAAGCTGACAGAACAACTTCAGCATGCATTAAAAAAAGACCTAGCACAAATACGATTTTTACTAAAAAAGAATCCAGCAATGGCATATACAAGACTAGTTGAGATTGGCGAAGATGTAGGAAAAGACTACAACATAAAACTAATTGTAAATTTTCCACACGAAGGGAAAATTGAAGAATTTGATCTCTATGGAAAAAGAGATCTAAGTTTAATTATAGACAGAGAGAAGAAAAACTTTCCAATTGATAGAAAAATAATCAAGGATAAAGCAAAGGAGATTTTTGGTGACATAGAAGTTGAAGATGCATACATGTACGAGGGAAAAGAAGGAGTTAGAGTGTATGCTCCTGGAGGAAAGATCGATATCTTACCTCATTCATTGCATATTTGGACAGTTTTTGATGAAAAAGTTACAAATTTCTGTGATTGGTTAATGGATAAAGTATACGAAGTACCAAAAAATCAGAGTTCTTCTAATTGATGTAACAAGTCTGAAGCTTCAAAATGGTTTGCATCGATTTTTAAGATATGCTTACAGCAGTGAATAGCTTCTTCTTTTTGTTGTAAAGCCAAATGGGCATTTGTTTTAAGCATGAGTGTTTCAACATCATCTCCCTTTAGAGATATTGCTTTGTCAAAATAAGGGATTGCTTTGTTTGCTTCTTCTAAAATATAGTAAATGCTTCCCATAATGAACAAGTAATCTGGATCTTCAGAAAACTTGGATTCTAGACTTTTTCCATAATCTAATGCTTCTATGTATTCGCCTTTTTGAACTAGTTTTCTTAGGTGTCTTTTTGGATATTTGAAAAAACTAACCAAAATGATTCACTTGTTTAAGAAGAAATTCTCATTATTCCTTCTTTAATTAGGAATTGAATCCCTTGGACAAAATCTGAGTCACTAATAGAACCATCTGCCCACCACCCAGCATTATTTTTAATCCACTGCGGAATTTCATTGCCAGTGCCAGTACCTTGCGCAGTTGGCGGAATAACCATTATTCTTTCTTTGATCAAATATTGAATTCCCTGTACAAAGGAATTATCGTCAATTTCGCCATTAGACCACCATCTTGCATTATTTTTAATCCAAGATGGAATGTTTAGTGCAGTACTGGGTGTTTGTTCTCCATCAAGTAATTTTACTGGAAGTTTAATTTTCAAGTAATCAGGTTCAGAAGATGGTAAAACTCCCTCTGGTGCCAAACCATAAACCCAAACAACATAATTTGCAGTTCCCACATCCTCTTTGACTATAAAATCAACTATTGCCTGACCAGACGGAGAGTACAAAAATTGTCTTCCTTCTTCTTGTGCTATAGATCGAATTGGTGTCAAAGCATCATCGACAACTAGTATATCATACTGTACCTGATTCAAAAATTCTGTATCATCATATTTGCTGATGAATTTTATCAACCATTTCATTGGACAGTTCTTTACTGGTTCTTCAGGAGTGTAAAAGGCATGAATTTGATATGCAAATCCGTTTGTTGGTTTTTTTACGAAAGCCTCCGGAGTTCTAGCTACAGGACAGCCACGTTCCTGAAAGATTTTTTCACTTGCGATTATTCCTTCAAATGGATTCTCAGTCACATTTGGTTTGTAATTTAATAATTGGTATTGGTATTCTGGTGGAGGGATTCCCTCAGATACATGTGTAAATGTAGATGCTTTAACTGGAAATGGAAATTCATCAACTACCCAGACCTTGCTGGTATAACCACCAGTTCTCCAAGTAACTAAAACAGATTCAAAGGTACCTGCAGGGACAGTAACTTCTTCTATTGAAGTTGGAAGTACTTGTTCACCCCCTATGTTTCCAATTTTTCCCCAAGATTTTGCAGAGAATTTTTTTGGTCCTTCTCCACCTTCACCTCCATAAGCAGTAGCAAATGCAGAAAGCCATACAATAGATGACTTGAAAGCACCTCTGTATTTTGATAATTCTACGCTACCTCCAGTTGGTTCAGGTGCGACTTTGCCTAACTCTAATTCACCAGTTGTAATTGTATTCCCTTCATACACTACAACCTCGGCTACCCACTTATCTTCAGTTCCTACTTTTCTATCACCTTTGATCCAAAAGTCCATCTCAAATTGAGCGCATTCCTTGTAATCTATATGGCACAATCGATATGAAAAAAAATCACCAACTTCTAGACCTTCTCCGACATACCAAGAACCAGGTTTGTCAACACCACCTGATTGGAATTGTCCATGTGCTATTGGAAGAGAAAATGTTCCAAAAATTAAAATCAAAATTACAGGAATGCCAAAAAATTTAGGATTCATTCTTTAATGAATGCCTAAAACCGATAGTTAAAGGTTATTCAAATACGCAAATATAGAGGCACATCAACAGATTTTTTAGATATGTGTGAATGCTCAAAAGTTCACTTGTATGAGGTTGAATTCAAATTAGATGGGATGGCAGTAGTTCCAACACACAAAAATTGTGGCTTTGCACTAGATGAAAAACAAGCTGACAAGTTCCAAAAAGAGCTTGTAAAATCTTGGGGAATTCAAGACGAAGAAGATTAACTCACATCTGCAATAGACGTAGACTCGATTTTTTGTATTTAGGGAATTATCTAATAATTTTATTTGTTTAATATAGAAAGAATATTGTTTGATATTTTTTGGATTTTTGAAGCTTGTTGCTCTAACAAGGTATTGTCATGCTCGATATCAAAGGCTACTTTTAGTATATGGATATAATCAGGATTTCTGTGTAGTTTATTTTTGATTTTCAAGAAATTATTTGTATTTATTTGAACTAGGTAGAAATAGCAATCAGACAGCATTGAATTTTCTATAAAATAATCATATTTTTGTTGAATTATTTTTGAATGATTGTTATTTTCTACAATATCAGAAAACCCTACTGTTGATTTTAACATTCTTTGAAGTAAAGAAGGGGTTGCTCTTTCTATTCCTAGTGTTTCATTTATTGCTGAAATATTTTCATTTATGGTATTTTTTTCTAAATTTCTAAGTGCAAAAAGCATATGA
>CAYWRD010000054.1:0-817 GCA_964460675.1 uncultured Nitrosopumilaceae archaeon | reverse complement strand
TATGAGAAGATGGGCATACAAAATTTAATCCTGCAATGGCATCTGCTAACAGATATGATCCACATTTCTGCCAACATGGTCCAAATTCATCTGAATTTGAAAAACAATCTTTGGTTTTTTGACAACAAAAAATTGCATTAATTAAGCAGTTTTTTGCATAGTCTTTGAAAATTTTTTCTTTTCGTTCTTTAATTTTTGTAAGTAGTATTCTCAATTCC
Source organism: uncultured Nitrosopumilaceae archaeon (assembly GCA_964460675.1). Classification (GTDB taxonomy): domain Archaea; phylum Thermoproteota; class Nitrososphaeria; order Nitrososphaerales; family Nitrosopumilaceae; genus CAYWRD01. The sequence continues at coordinate 599 of CAYWRD010000054.1, read as the reverse complement.
CAAGATTCATCCTGAATTATCTCCATGTTATCGTAATGAATCAAAATATTAGATTTTTTTTCTTCAGTATTTCCATGATGAAGGAATACATAACTACTGTCAAATTCAATTACTTTATCATTTTGTTTTGAGTTATCAAAGACAGTTAAATCATAATCACATGTATCAAAATTAATCTTTTTTGAACGGCATCCTGTTAATCCTATAGGGTAAGATAATAGGTTGTTTTCATTGATGAATTTTTTAAAATCCATAATAAAATAATGAATTAGTTTTTTCTATAAATCATCTAACTGACTAAATTTTACTAATCAATGCAATGTCAAAACATTTCCTTTAAATTGAGATTTACTAGGAAGGGTATACAAGCTCCTGTGGTGTAGTCCGGCTAAGCATACTGCCCTCTCAAGGCAGTGATCTCGGGTTCAAATCCCGACGGGAGCACCATAGATTTGGGGTTACTGTTAGTGCCGCACATTTTGCACTAAATTTCCAAATTCAAGGATCCATTTTATTAAATTGTAACATTTTATGAAATTGTGCTAGAAGACATACTGGAGCCAAAGGAAGTAATTATTTTCAAACAGCCATTTTCATAT
>CAYWRD010000053.1:5658-8238 GCA_964460675.1 uncultured Nitrosopumilaceae archaeon | reverse complement strand
AGTGAACCGCGTGGGCTCTGTAGTTTTTCTGGTTTGGGTTCTGGTGAATTTGCAATTTTAGGTTTTTCTATTTGTGTAGATTCACTAGAATTACGAATTTGAAGTTCTTTTCGCTCTTGTTCTCCAGCAGGTAAATTATCAAAATTAACCTCTGGAAGTTCACCTAGATTGTCTAATGGAACTTTATTATCATCAATTCTAAGGTAAGGATCTCCTTTGATACGGAATGTTCTAATCATTTTTCCTTTCTTCCAAGAATATAAGCTGTTTTGGATTGTAACATATGACAAATTATTTTTAATGTCAGAAGCTATTGTGAGTCTATCCACCAAAGTTCCCTTAGATATGGTTTGGTCTATCTCTTGATGACGTTTGGCAGACTTAATTAGATGATTTTCATCATAACTTACTTCAGAAATAAGATAATTAGCCCATTTTACCATATACGAAATCTGATAAAACGTCCTAAATAAGCGTGGCAATTTATTTGAAGTTGATCTATATTATTCATATACAATACAATTCAAATGAAATAAGGTTATAATTGGTTTAAAAAAACGAATGATGATGGATATTTCCATAGAGCCTTGGAAGAAATTAGTAATTCATGAGGTTATAGAATATCAATTTGATGACTGGGTAAAACAAATTGCTTTTAGTACTAGAACATCTGGTGGTGGCATTCCTACAATGCAGTGGGCAAATGGAATAGTATTTTCACCTTCAAATTTTCCTAATACGAATATCATTATGGAAGAGCAATTAAAAGGGATTTTACATTGGTCGTCAATTTCATTTGCAATTAAAGAAAAATTTGAACATCAAATAGTTAGAGAAAACGCGACAATAAACCTTGTAGATGTAAGTGTAAATGATATATTCAGAGAGTTAGCTGAAAAATTGAAATCACGCTCAAAATACATATCCAAATAATTTCAAATTGGATCCAGAGCAAAAAATTAGGGATTGTGAATATAATTTAAATCAGATAAAACATTTTGAACCAGATCCATATTATACTAAATACTTTTTTGAAAACTATATTAAATCTGTTCAAAGTTTTTATCAACAAATTTTTGAAGAGGCAAATCGTGATTTTGGTTTATTCGTAAAAGACAATTGCAATAAAGATAAATTTGCAAAAAAAGCTAAAGAAAAAAAAGACAAAAATGCATTAGAGTTTGTTAATTGGTTTAACAAAGAATTTGATAGAGTTCATGTAAACATATTTCCTAAATTTATAAAAAATATCCTACATCTAGACAACATAAAAAAGGTTGTAAATATCAAGATAATGTTACGAGCTAAGGAACGTTACAAAGATGATATTTTTCAAGAAATTATTGTTCCATTGAGTCAAGGTAAAATTAGGTCAAAAGATGAACTTGAAATTGAAATTCAAAGACAGTTACCCGTTTTTTTAGAATTAATTAATCATAAACGACAAAAATTTACCGAGCCAAGAGTAAATGAAAATCAAGTTGTTGCATCAGTATTTTCAGACATAGATGAACTTGAAAATATGGAAATTGTTTATGCCTGTCAAGTTTACATTCCCTTAATGAAACAATTTTTGATTTCGGCTAGAAATAAGATTAAACACCTATCACAGATATACTAACATATCATTACTAGCTACGAGCTAAGGTTCCATCTCCACTAAGGAACCAATCACTTGCTATCTTACTTTGTGGGGAGGAAACAGATACTTCTAAGGATTCATTTGATTCTGGATCAATAGATGATGCTAAATCAAGTGATAGTTTTAATGTTTTAATTTCGTCATCAACCCCAGAAGTCTGAGCGATTAAAACAAGTGAATCCTTTTCACCACCAGGTCCAGAAGATGAACTTCGAGCTTTACCAAAAACAACATCATATACTTGATCTCCAATCCAAATTTCACCACCATCGACCTTTAGTTTTTTGGCATTATCCTTGATTACTTGAGTGGTTAACGATATAGTGCCATCTAATGGTAGTTGGTTAGTAGAATTATTAATTTGAGATGCAGATCCATTAAAGGTTAGAACAAATGATTTTGGTTCAACAACCTTGTCACTGATATTACCATAGTATTCACCAGAATCTAACTTTTCAACCAGGTTTTGTAATCTTTGTTCTAGTTGTTGGATTCGTGACTCCAATTTTTGTATTAATTGTTCAGCACGTTCAAGAGCCATTTGTTCCCTTTCTGCCAATTTAGCTTCTCTTTCAGCTAGTCTTTGTTCTTGTTTTTCAAGTCGTTCTTTTTGTTTTTCTTCAAGTCTTGCCTGTTTTTCTGTTAGTTTTGCAGATTTTGATTCTTCAGAATCATCGTCTGAATCGTCGTCATCTTGCTTAAGCTCCCAAATATCTCTGATTTCATCTTCAGTTAAGCCAGTTAAATCAATAATGGATGCAATAATTTCGTCTTCAGGAAAACCTTCGAATTCTAACTCGGTTTCCTCATCGCCGATTTCTATCTTGACTTTAGTAGTACCGTCTTCTGTTTCGACTTCAATTTCAATCTCTTGTTCTTCATTGTCGTCATCTTGCTTAAGCTCCCAAATATCTCTGATTTCATCTTCAGTTAAGCCA
>CAYWRD010000053.1:0-5558 GCA_964460675.1 uncultured Nitrosopumilaceae archaeon | reverse complement strand
ATGCAATAATTTCGTCTTCAGGAAAACCTTCGAATTCTAACTCGGTTTCCTCATCATCAATTTCTACCTTGACTTTAGTAGTACCATCTTCTGTTTCGACTTCAATTTCAATCTCTTGTTCTTCATCGTCGTCATCTTCTCGGGCATCATCATCGTCATTAGAAGAATCATCATCTAAATCGGATTGTGCAAAAGCATTTTGAACAATAGATGAATCCAGTGACAAATTATTTGAATCAGAGTAAATTGGAGGATATGCACCAATTCCTAAAACAAGTACGGCAAACAAGAATAAACTGCTAATTTTAAACAACAAAGCATGTTTTAGTTAATAGCATATAACCTTCACTATCTTTTTCTATTTTGGGAATTGAAGTAACAACAATTAATTTAAACCAAAGACAGGATAATCGACTTTCACATTTACTATTGGAAAGTAAGAAAAACCATGTTTAAAGGAATCAGAAAAGTCAGGCTCATCTGTTTCATTTCTCTGATAGCGTAAGAATGGTTTTGTTGGTTTAGAATCTAATTTAACATAATTGAATTGATAATATACATCATCCATGTCTAGAGATGTAATATAACCTAAAAACCAGGATCCTTTATGTGGTATAGAGTATAAAGTAAGATTTTGTTCTTCTGGATTTTCAGGATCGTAAGTTAATCTTGCAAGGCTTCCAAGATCATTGAGTGAAATGGGATTAAATGTGTCTGGAATATTTTCCTTTTTTGTTATTAATGATGAAATTTTTGAATTAAAATTAATTATTGGTGCATAAATAGAAATATCTTTTGTGGAGTTTACTATGTTACTTGATTCTTTACCCATAGTTGCATTATAGGAAATATAACGACCTGTTTTCATCATAGGAACATAAAATACAATTAATGTATTTGCAAGAGTAAGTGTGCTTGAAATAATTTTAGTTCCTTCAAATTCTAAGGAATATGCTCTTAACGGATATTCTCTCAAAGCACAAACATATCTTGCTAAATCACAAAATTCCTCTAATTCAACAAAACATTGACATTGCAAGATAAATCTAAGTTGAAATATTGAAATATGTGTTTTAGGGTTTTCCTGAGCGTTCCTAAGCGAATTTTGAGTATTTTCTTGTAATTAAAGGGTTTTTTCAAAAATATTCTAGGATAAAAAGAAATACAATAATTTTGCAAAAACTACAGTTCAAATCACAGTTTAAAAAATCTAGAAAATTTTTCTTTGTGAAATGCTCTAGTTGGATTTTGGCCACATATTATTCCAAGTATCGGCGAATTTTTTCATCAATTCTTCATATGCTTTCATTTGAGACATTGCAGTTTCGTTGAAGGTTTTTTGCCAGTTTTCTCCAAATTCTTTGAATGCATTTTCATTAGCATTAGTCATAGCTTTTTGCCAGTTTTCACTAAAGTCTTTGAATGATTTTATGCCTGCTTCATTTAGTGATTTTTGCCAGTTTTCTCCAAATGTTTTCAGAGTACCAGTATTTGATTCTTGAACTGCTTTTTCCCAGACGTCATTGAATTTATCTTGCATTTCTTTGTTGGCTTTTTGAAGTTCTTCGAATAATTTTCTCCAGTTTTCTAGAGCTTTTGTATATTCTTGCCAAAGTGAATCCCATTCTTTAGGTTCTTGTTCAGACATAGATCAAATAATCAATTAGTAGTTCTTAAATTGATCCTTTATTGTATTTGAATGATTATTGGTTTTTTCTGTTTTTGATTCGTTGTTCCATCCTTTGTTTTCCTTCTTCGAATTTCTTTCTATCATCGTCTGTTTTTAACAATAATGTTGGAACTGAAGTAGGTTTTCCATCTTTTCCCAATGCAACAAAGGTTACAAATGCTCTAGCAGCAACAGTTTCTTGACCAGATTCTATATTTTCTGCTTCAACACGTACTTCAATTTCCATTGAAGATTTATGAACATAATTTATTCTGGCATCAAATTTCAATACATTACCAACATAAACAGGTTTCAAGAAATTCACACTATCCATAGAAACTGTAACAGCATTAGATTGAGCATGTCTTTGTGCAACTATACCCGCTACCATATCAATATGTTTTAGGATTTCACCGCCAAACACATTTCCTGCAGGGTTTGCATCAGAAGGGAACATTCTAACAATGACTTGCGCCTTGGTTTCATCTGGGCTTTTTTCCCTTGTATTATAAGTCATATTAGATTCTCTTTAACAATTCTTCTTTTTTGTTTTCAAAATCTTTTTTTGAAATAATACCTTTCTTTTGAAGTTCTGCTAATTTTTCAAGTAAATCCAGATTTCTTCCTGGCGTCACAATCTTTTTTGACTTAATTTTACTAGAAAGTCGTGAACTGTACTGTAATGCAAGATCTGCTTGTTTTCGAAGTTTTGTTAAAGCTTCTTTCTTATTTTTTGTCTTAAATCGTCGTTGATGTTCTCGTATGACAAGTACTGGAAAGGGAGTCCATTCCAGATCTTCATAAAATTGCATTAGCTGTTCATTTGGAATATTTTTTAGATAATTTTCAAAAAAATCTTCTGATTTATTACTCACATAGATATTCTGTATTCATCCCATTTAATTTAATCAGTCAATAAGATAGAATCTTGAATTTGATTATTTGAAATAATTTTTTAAATTTATTTTCTTAATTTTAGGTATTTTTGCTAGTTCAAAACCTTCTGGGCGCTTTGAAAATGGCTTGGTTGCATCAATTCCCAGCTTTGCAGTTTGAAGCTTTTTTTGGTCACTTGATGGATCTAGGCTAGAGCCTCGGACTTTTTTTAATATTACAATATCCTTATCTGCTTGAAATCTAGTTGCCATGGCATATTCAACTGCTTCAGCATCGTTAGGATCTATATCTTCGTCTACTATCGTAACTTGTTTTAGTGAACGATGAGCCTCAAATGTTTTCCTAATAATTTTTTTTGGATCAGATTCAAATCTTTTTTTAATTTGAACTACAGCATGAAGCCAGTTACATCCTCCATTTGTCATCGACACTTTCTTTGTCTGAGAAAAAGTACTTTTGAGTACGCCGTTGAGTTTTGATTCAATTGGCATGCCCATCAATAATCGGTGTTCGCTAAAACCTGAAAGAATATCATGAAAGATAGGATTATTTCTGTAGTATAATGAATCTAGCTCAAAAACTGGTTGTTTTCTATGATGATCGTATGTCTGCAACATTTCAACCATCCACTCTTCATGAGTTTTATCTTGGAGGATTTTTCCTTCCATTACTATCTCTGAACCTGAAGGAACGGAAAGTCCTGTAAATGGTAATTTTGTTAGCTTTAGTTTTCCACCAAGCAGTGCGTTTGCAATATCTATCTCATCTTTTCCCCATTCTGCTTGATACGCACCTGCAATTGATATTGCTGGGTGAACGCCTACTGTAATTGCAACTTTAAGATCTTCACCATGATCTTTTGCATCTTTAAAACACCTATCTAGATGCCTATCTTCTACCATTCTAATTGAAAAATGAGTCTTATCTATTGGCATCATTCTATGAAATGAGGAGTTTTGTTTTTTAGAATCAGGATTTATAGCATAAGCAATTGAAGAAGTAATGAAAGGACCTGATTCTTTTTCAAAATGAGTAACAATTGGCAAAACTTTAAGATTTTTTGATTTGTTTTCCAAAAAATTTCCTTTAGAGATTATTTGTGGTTTCTTTGCTTTTTTTATTGCAGAAATTACTTTTTCATGAATGTTATTTTCTGTAGAATTAATGGCTTGTGCAAATCTTTTTCTTGTTCCTACCAAATTGGAAACTAATCTAAAGTCACTTTCTTTGATATTTTCAAAAAGCATTGCATGTGAACCGTCTACTTTAGCGGTTATGGCAGCAATTTCATATTTTGTTGAAACTTTCTTTTTGATGGTTTTTAATCCATCTGTTTTTTGAATTAGAGAAATGTAGTTTCTTAAATCAGTCAATCAATCATCTCCATAATTTCAGTCATTATAGATTTTGCAGTATTAGGACTTAATTCTTGTTGGATAAAACAGCTAACCAGTGCAATTCCTTTCATTTTTGAACTAATTCTTTCTGCAGTTAATTGAAGAAAAAGAGATTCATTTCTGGCTGGAATAACAGTAGTAGTTATTGGTTTTGGACCAGTAGCCATAGAAACGACCATAGAACCTAATTTTTCATTTCCTTCTGTTACAGAAACAAAGTATCCATTTTCAAACTTTAGTATCTGTAAAGAAAATGAACGTCCCTCCACATCTACGGTTTTCTTGGAAAAACCAAGTGGAGAGCTCAATAAGCTTCGAACAAATTCTATGCTTTTATTGCTATTGATTCAGCCTTGGAGTCAGCTTCTACTCTAGCACGTAGTTTAGCTTTATACTTCAAGTTTCGTGGTTTAGTTCTCAGTCTATATCCACAGCATGGACACCAGAGACCTTCCCATTTGATGAATATTTCGCAAATTTGGCATCGTCTTTGTCCAGAAGCATATCTTCCGGTTCCGACAGGCTTTTGAGCCTTATATCTTACGCATATTCCTTTACAAGTCATCTATAATTATTGTAGAATTCTTATGTATATAAGCATGGATCGAGAATTTCTATAAAATATTGACAAATTTATTGTAATTTTTATTAATTTGAGCCCGATCAAATATAGTAGTTTGAAAAAAAATCATAAAATTCAATAATAAATATGTATAGTTTGCGAAAATCGCTGTTTTTGAAATTTACGTATATTGTAATATAATCTTTTGAGTAAAATTTGCATGTTTTTCTAATTTTTTACTATTTATTATAATAAACACTTCATATTATCATATCTGCACAAACAAACATTATTTTTTTTTGACAACTTTTTCAATATTCATATTCAAAACAATTTCAGCAATATCACTAGCATATTCAGCAATTCTACGTATGTTTTCACTCATTCTTCTAATCCGATATATTTCCTCGTCGTTTTTTAGAGACTTTGTGGAATCCCGTACCTTTTTTTCATATTTTGAAATATTCAATGTTTTCTCAATTGTTTTTTCGGCTTGAAGGTAGTCTTCTTTGAATAAGGCTAAACAAGCATCATCTAATACCGATAATGCAAAGTCATTCATTTCCTCAAGCTTTGCCAAAATTTCTTTTTTTATTCCTTTTTTAAATTCTAAAAGATCTTTTGCGATTAGAACTGCGTGGTCTCCTGTTCTTTCTATATTCTTTACAACTAATCTATATCCTAAACATTCTCTTGCATTTTTGAATCCCATTTCTTTTAACATATGTTCATTCTGTATTGCAATCTTTAATTGTCTAATAATGTAAAATCCAAATCTATCTACCTCATCATCAGTATTAATGACTTCTTCTGCAAGATCATGATTTTCTTCTTTTACTGAAAGTAATGCATCGCTAGACATAGCTTTTGCAAGATGAATCATTCTCTTAAAAGCTCCATCCACAGAAAGCTCTAACAAATTAACTAGCACCTGAATTGTGATTCCATTAATGGAATCAGATATGATTTCTGAACCCAGTAACATTCTTTTTACTGCTTCTTTTACGGCAGTTCGCTGATTAGGTTTTAGTCT
>CAYWRD010000052.1:0-8577 GCA_964460675.1 uncultured Nitrosopumilaceae archaeon | reverse complement strand
TCTTGAAGTGATACCCCCTAACCAAAAATCTCCCTACGTTATTAGGTCAAATACCGTAAACCCTCAAATCACATCAGCTGAAGTAAGTTTGGAGGGATTTTCGCCTTCTGTGTCCAAAACTACAGGATTACAAGTTGAATCCACAGACATTACATTTAGTGAAAATCTGATGTTTTCAGGAAATTTGAAAAATACTGGTGGTGCTCCAACTGAGAATACTACAATTTACCTTGCGTTTTATGATGCCTTTGATCCTCCTAGACTAATTGACGTATCATCAATCTCTTTAGGATTGATAAATCCTGATGAAGAAATTTCATTTGAATTTAATGAACCAATAGATCTTAGATCTAAAGAATTTCGTCTTTTTGCACAATCTGATATCTTTAATTCTAATTTTATAGATGTGAAGATTCCACCATCTGAGATTCTTACAAAACAAGTTATAATTTCTGAAGTTTATGTCTCCGATATTACCGGTAAACCGCTATCCCAAATTAAACAAGGTTCTACTGTAAACATCCAGGCCAAATCATGGATTCAAACAATTTCTAATGACTCAGATGATACTTCATACACTTTCTATGCTCAAGTAAAACAATCAGGAGAAAAGCCTTACGTTGAATTTCTTGGAAGTACCACTGGAATTTTTGAGGGAACGGAAAGAGAATTTCCTAGTGTGACTTGGGTTCCAAAAAATAAGGGTGTGTTTTTTATTGAAACATATGTTTGGAATGGTATTGGCGTTCCCTTAGCAAATCCAGGACCTGTTGTATTAGTAATCGTTACTTAGTAGATTTATCTAAAAACAAACAGTATCAAAACCATGTCAAAATTTAATGTAGTTGCAATGGGTGGAACCTTTGATGTACTCCACAAAGGACACATAGCTCTTCTTTCAAAAGCTTTTGAGGTATCGAACAAAACTATCATTGGTCTGACAAGTGACCAATTAGCTGCCAAAAAAGGAAAAAAACTTTGGAATGATTATTCTGCTAGATTAGAAAATTTAGTGGCCTTAATTGAACAAAAATTTCCAAATTCTGATTTTCATATATCCAAATTAGAAAATGATTTTGGACCAGCAGTTCTTAAAGATGAAGTAGAGGCATTAGTTGTGAGCGAAGAGACTTCTTATCAACTAGACATCTTAAATGAGAAACGCAAAGAAAAGAATCTCTCTCCTGTCAGTGGGGTTATAGTTCCAATGGTTAAGGCACAAGATGGGACTAGGATTTCTTCAACAAGAATTAGAAATTCTGAAATTGATTCAGAAGGTAAACTTGCTTGAATTGACAAATAGCTTGTCATGTTTTGAGTAGTTGGGATAAAACAAAATTCTCTGATTTTTTGTTATGGCGATTATCAATAAAATGATGAAAAAAATTGACGGTAATATTTCATTTTTACAGCAAGGATTACAGCCTGATCATTTGGCATTTTGGTATAATAAAATAATACAAGAAACAATTGAAATGGCTCCTCCTTGGCTACAAGACAAAATCAAGGTAAAACAAGATCCTATACTTCCTATGAAGTTCAATTTGGATATCTCAAAACGTGCAGTTAGATATTTTATGATTGCAGTTGATCAGAATTTAGATGATATGCCATCCTCTACACAGCTTTATTTTTTGAAAGTTGAAGAGACCTTAAGCTCTGAAATGGACAAGTCTTTGGTTTAATTTATTTTCTAAATGCCATCCATATTCTTGATCCTACAAAAATTGCAACAGCTGATGCAATAATTATTGGTACGATGATCTGTCCTTCGTCCATGGAATAATTAATGATTTTTAATTAAAAAATGATTCATCTTTTGGTTATTTCTACTTCGTGATGAAATGTTTCAGTTGCAACAATTTTGTGTTCTTTTTCAATTACTGATTGCATAAAATCTGCAAAACTCTCAACGTTTTCTTGGTCTTCAAGAACAATACTATGAGCTGATTTGTCCTTTAATGATACTACTAACTCATTTTCAATTACGTTTAGTATGTTAGTAATGAAAGTTTCTTTGCTATCTTTAATGAATATCAAACTAGCCAGTTTTTGCGCTTCATATTTATCATTACAACTGACTCTAATTTTCATTCTATTTCAAAAGAAATGCATCTAACTGACTTTTTGCTTTTTCTCTTTTTTCTTGATGGGTTTTAAGGAAATTATTTATTTTTTCAATTAATATGGCCTTGAGTTCTCCTGTTAGCATTTTTCCTGATTTGTAATCATCATAAATTGATTTTAGTTTTTTATCATCTGGCTCAAAAAAGATTCTAAGATATTGATAAGATACATCAATGTCTGGATTTCCGCCTAGTTTTCGATGTTGTTCAATATCTGGTTGACCTCCTGAAAAAGCATACTTGTTTACTTTTTTCTTAACAGCATTGGGAGAGTCTGTTGTGTATATTGTACTATTTTCATCTGATGCAGACATTTTTCCACCCGGGCCCATTAAAGATGGAATCATAATGTTGTGAATCAATGCTGGTTTAGACTTTCCAATCTTTGGAGCTATGTCTCTGGTTAATCTAAAGTGAGGATCTTGGTCAACACCTAGAGGAATTAGTACTGGTTTATCTTCAATAAAACAAGGAGCAGATTGCAGTGATGTATAAAATATCATACCGATATTGGTTTCCCCAGTGAAACCAAAAGTTGCTTTTGTATTTGAAAAATTAATTTTTTTTGCTACTTTAGCTGCAATAGGATATAGTGTTTGAATATTTTTTGTATTTATAATAATTTTAGTATTTTCTGGTTTGAATCCTAATGCGATAAAGTCAAGAGCATTTTCATAAGCAAATTGCTGTGTCTGTTCCAAAGTTAAATCTGGCTTTGAGAAAAACTTCTCATCATCAGTTAATTGAAAATACATGTTTGCTCCAAATTTTTCTTGAAGCCATTTTGCAAAAACCCAAGGAACTAAGTGACCTATGTGTGTATGACCAGATGGACCCCTGCCTGTATACAAAAAGAACTTTTTGCCCTTTTCATAATCATCTAGAATCCTGTTCATTTCTCTATGGGAAAAGAATATTCCTCTTCGGAGCATAAAATGTTCCTCGCCTGCAATTTTTTTTATTTTGTTTAGAATGCCTGATGATAGCTTTTGTGTCCCAAATTGTTTGATAAGTTTATCATAATCAATTTCACCTTCAACATGCCATGGAGTTACGATAAAATCATCAGCTGACATTCACGTTTGACTTTGGTTAAGGTTTAAAAAGTCTTTTTCGAACTCTTTGCTGTGTCTCAAGTTTTTCATGATATAGAAAAAAAAATTATTCATGCTTTACAAGAAAAACCAAAACAAAGCCCATCTGAGCTTGAAAGTATTACAAATCTTTCACCTGATCAAATCCGGCGTGGCGTTGAATGGTTAAGATTAAAAGATCTTATCATAGTTAATGAAACCAAGGAATCTATCCTTCAATTAGGAAAAAATGGCTTAGAATCATTCAAACAAGGTCTTCCTGAACGCAGGCTGATTAATTCATTAAAAAACGGTCCAAAAAAACTAAAAGAATTACAAAATGAACTTGGAATTGTTTTTGGTCCTGCAATAGGTTTAGCAAAGAAGAATGGTTGGATAGAAACACATGACGATGAGGTTATACTAAAAAACCCGCCAGATAAAATTCCTGGTGAAACTTTACTTAACAAAATTGGTGAAGGCTCAATTGAACAAGACCATGTTGATAAAAATGAACTTCAAATTCTTTCTAAACGCCCTGATTTTATTTTAGAAGATGTAATAAAACATAAAGAAATTTCATTATCTGAAAAAGGTAAAAAAATCAAATTAGATATGCCTACTTCATCTACTCTGACGTTAAAAAATTCTATAAAAAAATCTCCTATAGACGTTGAAGCTGAAGCTCCTAAAGTCTTTCCCGCAAGAACTCATCCATTAAAAGATACTATAGATGAAATTAGAGAAATTTTCGTAACATTAGGCTTTACTGAAATTTTGGGTAATATGTCTCAGTCTAGTTTCTGGAACTTTGATGCACTATTTACTCCTCAGGATCATCCTGCACGTGAAATGCAAGATACTTTCTTTCTAGATGGAATATCTGCTAAAAAAATTGCAAAACCTGATCAAATAAAGAAGGTTTCTGAATCTCATAAAAAAAATTGGAGATATTATTGGGATATCAATGAAGCTCGAAAAATGGTACTTAGAACACACACTACTTGTCTTACCATTAAACATCTAGCAGAAAACAAACCTGATGAGGCTAAAATTTTTTCATTAGGTAGAGTATTCCGAAATGAAAAAGTTAGCTACAAACATCTAGTAGAGTTCAATCAAGTTGAAGGTGTAGTTGTTGGTAAAGATGTCACTTTAAGAGATTTAATGGGAATTCAACGAGAATTCTATAAGCGAATTGGAATAACTAAAATAAAATTTTGGCCAACATTTTTCCCTTATACGGAACCCTCCTTGCAGACTATGGTGTTTAATGATAGACTGGGAAAATGGGTAGAGCTGTTTGGAATGGGAATATTTAGACCAGAAGTAACAAAACCCCTGGGAATAGACAAACCCGTTCTAGCTTGGGGTGGTGGAATTGAAAGAATTGCTATGCTAAAATATGGTCTAGATGATGTTAGAGAATTCTACAATAACAACTTGGGATGGTTAAGGAGTGTAACAAAATGCCAGTAGTTGAAGTTTCTTATTCACGATTACAAAAATTAGTTGGAAAAACATCCAAAAAACAAATTGCAGAGGTTTTGCCTTTTCTAGGATTAGATATAGAATCTGAAGACAAAGATTTGGTTCGCGTTGAATACAGTCCTAATAGACCTGATTATTCAACTGATTATGGAATAGCTTTAGGATTACAAGGATTGTTAGGAATCAAAACTGGTAGCATTAAACTTAAGATAAAAAAATCAAATGATTACCCCATCAACGTCAAACAAAACGTTTCAAAAATTAGACCTTATGTTACAGGAATAATAGCAAAAGGTGGTAGCCTTGATGATAAAATTATCAAACAATTAATGGCAATGCAAGAAGATATTCATTTTGGTTTAGGACGTAAACGCAAAAAATCATCAATAGGCATACATGACCTAGATAAAATTTCATTTCCATTAACATATTCAACAACAGATAAAGAAACAAAATTCATTCCTCTGAATTCTACAAAAGAACTATCTATTTCTCAAATATTAGAAACTACAGATGTAGGGAAAACTTATGGACATATTGTAAACAACCCCTCTCAAGTTCCAATAATCTTAGATTCCTCTGGAAATGTTGTTTCTTTTCCACCAATAATAAATGCAGCAAAAACCACTTTGACTACTAAAACAAAAAATATCTTTGTTGAAGTAACAGGACTTAACAAAGATGATGTAGAAGATGTATTGTCAGTAATTGCTACAATTCTTCAATCCGCTGGATTTTCTTTAATAACTACAAAGATTTCAGGTTCTAAAAACTCGACACCAAAACTAGAAAATAAAAAACTTGTAATTCCTGTTAGTACTGTCAACAAAACTCTTGGATTAAATTTAAGTCCATCAAAAATTGTTCAATGTTTGAAAAAATCTAGGCTTGATGCAAAAATTAATGGTAAAAACATTTCATGTACTATTCCTCCTTATAGGTTTGATATTTTTGGTGTGATGGATTTAGTTGAAGAAGTTGCTTTAGGTTATGGTATACAAAATCTTGAACCAGTATTATCCCCATCTAAAATTTTAGGAAATTCAAATCCAATATCTGAAAAATTAAAAAAAATAAGCTTAACAATGGTTGGCTTAGGATACACTGAGGCATTAAACTCTAGTCTTACTAGTAAGAAAATTCTTTATGAACTGACTAATAGAAACTCACAAAAAATAATCTCTGTACTTGATTCAAAAAGTCAAGAACACACAATTTTAAGGGATACAATTCTTCCCGGCTTAATTGAAAATCTGTCAAGAAACATTCATGAACCTTATCCGCAAAAACTATTTGAGATGGGAACTGTTTTTTTACAGAATAATCCAATTAATGAAGAAATTAATTTTGCATGTGTAAGTGCACATAAAGATTCAAATTTCTCAGAAATAAAATCCATATTGCAGTCTGTTTTAAAAACTTCATTTAACTTGGATGTGAAAACAAAGACTTCATCAGATCCATTATTTGAGAAAGGAAGAACTGCTTCTATTGTTGTCAATAGCAAAACTGTTGGCTTTATTGGAGAAATTAATTCTAAAACCATTGACGATTATAAAATACGTGTTCCAGTTGTTGGATTCGAAATTCAACTGTCTGGGTTAATATTTGACTAAATCCATTATTAATCGCCCAAAAGAGCAGGCACGCAGACGGATTAGGATGATGTGATCGTAATGATGCCAATGATTTCTAATTCACCCAGGCGTGCTACACTATGGGCAACCCCGGTTAAAGAACCCAAGGAGGTTTTGGCTAAACACCAATGATCTTGTGTGAGTCAGAACCGGGGGACATTTTTCAAAAACCATAAAACATGTAATCGTTTGATATTACCTAAATATGACAAATTATTGGTTAGCTAAACAAGAACCTGATGGTCCGCGTGGTTATAATTTTGAGCAATTAAAAAAAGACAAAAAAACAATGTGGGATGGCGTGCATAACAATTTGGCATTAAAACACATGAATAACATGAAAAAAGGTGATCTCGTTTTTTTCTATCATACTGGTAAAGAACGACAAATAGTAGGAATTATGGAAATTGTTTCTGACCCTTACCCTAATCCAGAAGAAGACAATAAGCGGTTTATTGTAGTTGATGTAAAATACAAAAAACCTCTAAAACGACCCGTAACACTTGATGAGATAAAAAAACAAAAAAGTTTCAAAAACTGGGAATTGTTACGAATTTCTAGATTATCCGTTATGCCTGTACCAAAGAAGATCTGGAATACCATAATCAAAATTTCACAGGATTAGGTTCGGAATAATCGGTTTATTGATATAACCGAATAATTCTATCTCAATTATGGCAACAGCTTATGTTTTAATAAACTGTGAACTAGGTTCTGAAGAAGCTATTATTCAGCAACTGAAGGGTCTAGAAGGTGTAAAGGAAGTTCATGGAACTTTCGGTGCATATGACATATTGGCCAAAATTGAATCTGATACTGTTGAAAAACTACGTGAAACTATCACTTGGAAAATAAGAAAGATAGAAAAGATTCGTTCAACACTTACCCTGATGGGTATTGAAGGCCAAACCTAAAAACACCTCTTTTTATTGTCATGCTATTGCATTTTATTTTTGTCATAAAAGAAGAAGATCTTGAAAGACGAAAAAAAGAATTTGAATACATAAAACAAATGGCAGAATTCTATAAAGTATGGATTAAACAAAAATTTGGATTGACTTTTGAAGTCAAATATGATGAAATGATTGCAAAACCTCGAAGCATTTTCCAACGTCTGGACACCCATTCATTGATAAACGACCATAGAGAACGTGGAAAAGATATTTTTCATTTTTACTTGACTTTTTTTAGACCTTTATGGACAGATTGTACCTGTGAGGGTTATCATGCCGAAAATTTTGGAATGGTTTGGTGGCAGGAGCCTAAAGATAAAGTTGATGACGTTTTTTTGGCTGAAAAAAACTGTACCAAAGTATCTCATGAACTTGCACATGAACTTTTGCGACAAAAAAAATACAAAAGATACATCGAAGATGTTCATGATGTATGGATGAAACATTATTACTCAGATCTTTCTTTTGAAAGATACGACAATAATTTTGAAAAAACTACAAATGTACCAAAATTCCTAACAATTGATACATCGACCTTTGAACTAGACTAAAATGGTTAACACTTTGTTACCGAGTAAATGTTATTCTCAAAATTTGCTGTTTTGAAGTCAAGCTTATTTTCTGGATCGTTCGTTCTTGATTTACTGAGGTTTTCCAATTCAACTAATGCATCTCCTTTGAAACCAACAGATGAACCATAGATTGCATCTGTTAGCATGGTTCCATGATCACCCATTTTGATATCGTCTGCTATTTTGTAGAATTTAGTAACATCTCTTTTGTTAACTGGATTTCCCGTAGCTTTGTTGTGAGCAATTGCAATATACATTCCATTATTTTTTACAGCTACTGGAATTTTATGATTTTTTCCAGCTGCTCCAGGAATGGTCTCATTTACTAAGACTTCACATTTATGATACATGCTTGAAACATATGCATAAAACCTATACTGAGCAAATTTACCTGCATCATCCTCTTCACACTCAACAAAAATTTTATGTAATAATTCAAGCGATTCATCGTTCATGCTTTGCAGCCTATCGTCGATTCGACCCCTCTCAAGTAAATCTGATTTGCATTCTTTAGCTATTAATTCCAAAATAAAGTCAGGCAAATTGTAATTTTTCAATGCAGCAACATATGCGCCTGCTTGTGACATGCCAAATTTTGGAAAACCTTTATTGACCATATACCTCGTACTTACTCCCTTACGTTTAATTAGAAAGCTGCTTTTCGCTTATAATTGTTAAGGAAAAAATATGGAATTTTTTATTATTTTTTCAGTTTTTTAATTGTA
>CAYWRD010000051.1:0-8602 GCA_964460675.1 uncultured Nitrosopumilaceae archaeon | reverse complement strand
GAACATGCCAAGATTGTTTCTGTTTCGTTGTTTTTTCTATTTTTGATGAATGCCATAATTAGTGTTCCAAGATTTGCATCTCCTGAAAAAATTCAAATTTCTTCTCTTTTTCAAACTACCAGTACTGCTGATTTTCTATCACTTCTCTTTATTATATTTGGAGTAAATACTGGCTTTTTAGCAGTTCTTGCAGTTTCTGTCACTATTATGACCTTGGTCTTGCTGAAAATGACGCAACTCCATGGGAAATCTAAAATCATTGTCTTTTTTTTCAGTTTGTTGGTATTAGGATTAACAATTCTAAGCCGATTTACTGATTTGACGCCTAGTGCTTTTGAGGTGTTTTTGTATTTTCTATATCAATTGGGAATAACAATTGGAATAGTTGTAGGCTCTGCACGAAAGATCAAAAATAAATTCGCATAACCCATCTCAAAGATTTAAATTTAATATCTTTTTGAAGTTATTTGACATCGATTCAAACCGTTCGGGGAACAAGCTGGCAGTCCGTGCGTTGGACTGTCAGCCCCAACATTTTAACTTGATTTGAGAAAATTAATCTAATTTTGTTAAGTCATTCACTTGGGTTTTGATGTAATCAAACCCCCCTTGCCAAAACTTTGATGATCTAATGTCTAATCCATGATCAGCTAAAAGTTCTTCTGGTTTTTGAGACCCTCCTGCAGCAAGAATATCGATATATGATGGAACAAAATCATGCCCTTCTTTTTTGAATCTCTGGAACAGTGAAAGTGCAAGCAAATTGCCAAATGAATATGCATAACAGTAGAATGGCGTGTGATAAAAATGAGGAATACAACTCCATTCTATGGCAAAATCGTCAGATAGATTAATCGAAGTTCCAAATTGAGTCTTTAGATTTTGCAGATAAACATCAGATATTCCATCAACGGTGGTGCCTTTGACTATGTGTTCATGGGCATCAATTTCAAACATTGTGAAAAATGATTGTCTCATTACTGTTGCATAAAAATCATCAATTTTTTCTGATAACATGATTTTTTTCTCATCATCAGAAATTTTGTCTGACAGATTATCATACAACAAAAGCTCTGAAAACGTAGAGGCAGTCTCAGCTAGTGGTAGTGGGGCGTCTTGAACAAGTATTGATTTGTCTTGTGCTGCTTGACTGTGTACTGCATGACCTAATTCATGAGCCAATGTAAAAACATCTCTTGTTTTTCCTGTAAAATTAACTAATACGAATGGAGTAATTTTAGGTGTAAGTGTACTACAAAATGCACCGTCTCTCTTACCTGGTCGAATTGAGGAATCTATATGGTTCTCTAAAAATACTTTTTTTGCAAACTCCGATAACTTTGGACTGAATTTTCCTAGAGATTCAAAAACAAGTTTTGCTGATTTATCATATGAATAATTTTTTTCTTTAATATTTGATGCTGCAGGTGCATAAAGATCATATCTTCGAAGCTTTTTCATTTTTAGCATTTTTGCTTTGTACAAAAAGAATTTTTGAAATACTGATGCATTTTTCCTACAAACCTCCAACAAAGTTTCAATTGTTTCATCATCTACATCGTTTCCAACATTTCTCATAGATATTGGAGAGCGATATCCTCTGATGTCTACCCCCTCATCTTTCCAATTCAAAACAATATTTTGATAAATTTCCCCTAGTACTCCTTTGTTTTCTGTGAATTTTGTCAGTAATGATTTGTAAGCTGATTCTCGGTTTTTCCAGTTAGTACTTCGAACATAATTTGTAAGCTGTTCTCTGCCCATAGTTTTTACTTTGTTGTTAATTTTTACTTTGTACTCAAAGGCGTTAGTAATTTTATCATAAAGTTTTACCAGAGCTGTTATTCCTGTCACGTCTAAAGTATTGATAATTTTTTCTTCTGGTTCACTTAGAGAATATTTTGCAAGAACCCTTTTGTGTCTTAAATATTCAGACAACTCTCCTGATTCTTTGATGAGTCTATTGGCGTTTTTCTCATCTATTTGTCGTTTCCACCATAAATCAAAAAACAAAATTTTGTTTGAAATTTCAGAGCCTAACTTGGTTATTTTAGTCATTAATGCAGTTGCTTCATCAGACTGTGTATCTGCAGCATATGATAGAGATGCATAGCCACCTACTATGCTCATTTTTTCAGATATTTCTTCTAGATCATGAAGTATGGACATGAACTTTTTTGGCGACATTTTAGGATCTAAATTTGATTTTATTTTTGCAAATTTGCTTGCTAAATTTTCTAACTCCTTAATTTTTTTTTGAAAAACAGGGCTTTTAGGATCTTTTGTTAATTCAGTTAAATCCCACTCCTTTAACTTGTACTGCATCTTTAATTCAGTATTTTTATGCTATTAAAAAATCCATTGCATAAACCACATCCTAAAAGATTTTACAAATTATGATTTTTACAAATTTTTCTAGTAGTAATCTTTGTGAATATAACACCATTTCCAATTACTTTCCTGCAAAGCCATCATCACAGGATGTCCTGTTTCTTCAAAGTGTTTTGTTGCATGTTTGCCAACTGATGAATCACAACATCCTACATGTCCACAAGTAAGACACATTCTTACTGCCACCACTGGCAGATGTTCTTTTTGGCATTCTTCACATGATGATGTTTTTGGTGACATATTCTGTTTTGAATGAGAAAAATGCTCACATTTTTCTTCCATAGGGTTTTGAGTATCTTCTTTAATGTAAATTTTTTAGTATTTTTTAAGAGTGTCTTTGTATCTTTTAATGGATTCAATTATTACTGATTTTGATTCCTTAGATGACTTCCAACCTAGGATTTCCACTTTTTTGCCCTCAAGATCCTTGTAAACTTGGAAAAAATGAGCAATCTCGGAACGATAGTGGTCTTCTATGTTTTCAATATCAGAAGTATGAAGATATCTTGGATCGTTGGTCGAGACACAGATAATTTTATCGTCTAATTTACCATCGTCTTTCATTTGTAGTAATCCTATAGGTCTAGCTTCAATTAAGATTCCAGGATATGTGGGATTAGTAACTAATACCAAAGCATCTAAAGGATCTCCATCTTCTGACAATGTTTGTGGTATTATTCCATAATCTCCAGGGTAGTGAAAAGGTGAAAAAAGTACCCTGTCTAATTTCATCAAATTGTGTTTTTTATCGTATTCGTATTTGTTCATGGATCCTTTCGGTATTTCGACTATTACATTAACAATTTCTGGAACATCTGTTCCTGATTCTATGTCATGCCAAAAATTCTTACTCATTTTCTAGATCTTCTGGAATGTAGTGTCGCTATATGTTTTGTTCGGCATTTAGGTAAAACTATTTTATTTATCCTGAGTTGAAAAATTAATGGCTAAAATAGTTGTAATTGTTGGCTCTGTGAGAACGGAAAGACAAGGAATCAAAGTTGCCAACTGGATTGTAAATTATCTTCAAAAAAGAAATCATACTGTAGAATTACTTGATCCAATGAAGTTGGATTTGCCTTTATTAGATAAAATGTACAAAGAAATGAAAAATCCTCCAGAAAAACTACAAAGAATGCATAGTATAATAAAAGAAGCCGAAGGAATTGTTCCAGTAACTCCTGAATACAATCACAGCATATCAGCCGCCATGAAAAACACTTTGGATTATTTCTTAGAAGAATATTATTTCAAGCCATCAGCTATTGTATCTTATTCTGCTGGGCCTTTCGGAGGTATGCTTGCAGGAAACCATCTACGTCAAATACTAGCTGAGATTGGAGCTCCTGCAATTCCATCTCAATTCCTTATCTCAAAGGTCAACGAAGTGTTTGATGAGAAAGGCAATCTCATAGACGATAACTATGAAAGAAGAATTAAGAAATTTGTAACAGAGTTTGAATGGTACATTGAAGCAATGTCAAAACAAAGAGAAAAAGGGACTCCGTATTAGAGTCTAAATAATTTGCTCGGTATTTTGAACAACTTTGAATATTTTTACAACATATTTTCCTTCAAATATGTCGATAATTTGTCCTGTTTGCAAATCTTTGTTTAGAACTCTAAACTGGTATTCGTAAGTGTCATCTCCATTCACATCTACTTGAGCTACGTGTACCAAATCTTCTGTGTCTACAACATCAGAATCATTAGCATCAAAGAACTGAATTATTACTGGGTATCTTTCTGCAGGATCTGTCACGGTTCCTCTAACGGTTCCCCATGGAAGTGAATTTTCTTCTGGAATGTACATTGAAGTCGTAGTTATTTCCAAGCTAATTTCGTCATTAATTGGATTGACTACAGTTGAAACATCATCAGGTGTTTGAGTTACAGCAAATGCATTTACTGGATTTACCAGTATCGCAATGGTTAGTAGTGCAAATACTGATGATGTTATTTTGAGTGTGGTTTTCATTTAAATCAATGATTTTCAGTTATTACTTAAAAGATTTATTACAAATTTGTCCAACTCAGGAAACCCCACAATTATATTGCATGAACGTGTAATGGGGGGAATGGGAAAACGACAAGTAAAAAGTGAAAGCGCTCTAAAAGAGATTCGTTTACCTGAAGGTGAAGAAGAACTATTTGGTAGAGTTCTAAAAATCCTCGGTGGAGAGAACGTATTGGTAAAATGTACCGATGGTGTTACTCGAAGAGGAAGAATCCGAGGAAAACTAAAACGAAGAGTTTGGATACGTGATAATGATATTGTGATTATTGCACCTTGGGATTTCAAAAACGATGAGATGGGCGATATTGTATGGAGATTTACACTTCCTCAAGTTGAATGGCTCAAGGAAAATGGACATATTCCAAGAGATTTCTAAGCTAAAAATTAGCGATTCTCTATCTTAATATACCAATAATAGTTTTCATTAATCAAATGGAACAAGGTACCGTAAAATGGTTCAACCGAACAAAGGGCTTTGGTTTCATTGAAAAAGAATCAGGCGACGACTTGTTTGTTCACAAATCAGAAGTTGACGGTTTTATCAATGAAGGCGACAAAGTAGACTTTGAAATCGGAGAAGGTAAAAAAGGACCTATGGCCACTAAGGTCAAAAAGTCTGCTTAGATAAGAAAACTTTCATTTTTATGATGAATTTTCTATAATCCTATACCATTATTTTTTATTTTTTAATCCCTAAAATTCAAGTACTAGCTGAGTTTTCCTCAATTATTCCTTTCATGGTATTCATCATACCTTCAATTTCTAGCATCCTTTCATCAAATTGTTTGTCAGTCAGGTTATCTGGCTTTACTAGCGTAACAATAACTTCGGATGTTTCTCCACTTGATACTACTCTCATTGGTACATCCCATTTTGCTTCAGCATCAACAAAAACATGATCTAAAATTCCTAGTTGCTTGTTTTCTTTAAATTTTAATTTCGCAGGACCTCTTGATGCTGTAAAAGACCACCAACCATCTTGATTTTTCTTTGCGTCTGGCATTAATTTCGATGGAACGTTTAATATTGCATCAAAAACATCTCCTGTTTTTTTATTGACAGTCATGATAATGGTTTTAGATCTCATTAGCACAATACACAAACACATCGAAAGTTAAAAAGGATATAGTATAACAGCTAAGTTCTCAGTCATATCAGTCGGTTTAAGTTCATTAATAAGTTGTAATAAAACAAAACTATGAAATTTCTATATGTGATAATTTTTTCAGTTTTATTAATCGGAATTTCTCCTATTTTTGCTGAAACTGTTCATATGATCAAAATACCTAGTGGTGCAGCAGATCCTGATTCACCGTATTTTTGGTCTGTTCAAAGAACTGGCAATACTGATGGTATAATCACTATTTTCCCAAATGATACAGTGCTGTGGAAGAATTCAGATACGGTGGAACATACTGTAGCAGCTGAAACACTAGACAATCAGGAGCTGTTGTTTGACAGCGGATTGATCAAACCAGGACAAGAGTTTAGATATCAATTTACCGAACTAGGTGTCTATGAATATTTTTGCCATCTACATCCTTGGATGAGTGGAACAGTGAATGTTGTCAAAAACCCTGGACAAGTTAAAACACTAAACAATATTGCCTCTGGCTATGATGAATACGGAGCTGGCTTTCAAGTAAAATACATTCTTGATACCAATCTTTCAAACTCAGTAGATGTAAATCCTCAAGAAAATACTTTAACATTCTATCTTGTTGGCGAGACACAAAATGAAAAAATTACTATCTCGCTTCCATTTGAATTAATTGAGAATCCAAATACCGTATGGGCAGATGACAAAAAGATTGAAGAATTTGACGTAGAATCGTCTCCAGATGGAAATCGCCTTATCATTCCATTGGATTCTAGCCCAAATAAAATTACAATAATGGGCTCCCATGTAATTCCTGAATTTGAAATAGCCATAATGATCTTACTTACTTCAATATTTGGAATCATACTGGTATCAAAAAATCATTATTTGCTAAAGCCACTTTCTAGCTTAAACACGTGATTAGAATACAGTTTGAATAATTTTCAAATAATTAAATAAATTAACAAACTAAACCATAATACATTGCAAGATTATACTGTAAAAAAGATACTAGTTCCTATCGATGGATCCAAAACATCTATTCAGGGATTGAATAAGGCAATCTACTTTGCAAGACAATGTAATGCAGAAATCAAGGGACTTTGTATTGCATATGTTCCCCCAAAACTTGCATTTGAAGCTGTTCAGGATACTGATTCTGCAACTAGGAAAAAAATTGACTCATACCTAGATGATGCAAAAACTGTTTCAGCTAAAAACGGAATAAATTTTGAAGGAGTTGTAGACCATGGTCAACCAGGACCTAAAATTATTGAACATGCAAACCACTGGAATTGCGATTTAATCGTGATGGGATCTCGAGGTGCGGGCTCATCTGAAGAATCATTTATTGGAAGTGTTGCAAACTATGTTATCCAAAAAACCACCATCCCTGTAATTATAATAAAATAACATTTGATATTAGTTAAGAAACTATAACGATCAATAATGGTTTTATGATTTATCGTATATGGTATCATGTGAGTTTTTGTCATTATTTTGAATTCTATCTGAATAATACAGGAGAGTCATTTTGGCTGGCGTAGCAGTTACTGAATTCCTATCTTTGCTGGCACTATTGCTTGGAGGTGGAATGATAGGCGCAGGCATTATGAAAAAGATCAAGTTTCCAACCATTATTGGATTTGTCATAATTGGTATGATTTCCGGGCCATATGGCTTGGGAATTGTAGAAGATGTGGAATTAATCAATCTTTTAGCTGAATTAGGAATTATAATTCTCTTGTTTGTTGTTGGTCTAGAATTTTCTCTTCCAAAATTACGAAGGGCTGGAATCAAGGCAATTGTAGTTGGCATGTCAGAATTATCGATAATGTTTTTCCTTGCATACATCGGAGCATTCTCTTTTGGTTGGACTCATCTAGAATCCCTCTATCTTGCAGGTATTTTGGCAATAAGCAGTACTGCCATTTCTTTGAGAATAATGAGAGATCTCAAATTAGTAAAAACAAAGGAGTTTCGTACAGTAATAACAATTCTAATTGTAGAAGATTTAGCTGCCGTTTTGCTTTTAGTTATTCTAGGAAACGCATCTTCGGGAGAAGGACTAGATCCTACAGGAGTTGGAATTTTAGTTTTACAAAGCCTTACCTTTTTTGTAGTTTCTGTAGCTCTGGGTGTAAAACTAATCCCAAAATTATTGGAAAAAATTCACGGTTTAGACATTCCAGAAGGTCCGTTTATTACTTCGCTAGCTTTGGGATTTGGTTTAGCAGTTCTTGCTCATTTTTTAGGTCAAAGCTCAGCAATAGGTGCATTTATCATGGGAATGATAATTGCTTCTTCTAAACACTCAGAACGAATTACAAAAAGCATTTTACCACTACGAGATTTCTTTGGAGTAATATTTTTTGTTTCAATTGGAATGCTTGTAAACATCACTACAATACCTAGTGTTGTTTTAATTTCTATTCCGATTATTATTCTAGCAATAGTTGGAAAGTTTGTTGGTAATTTCTTTGGTTCGTCTATGGGCGGTCATGATATTACAGGTGCTTCAACTGTAGGATCTGTACTGGTTCCACGAGGCGAATTTTCATTTATCATGGCAAAGCAGGCAGTCGACAGTGGAGCAGTACGTGATTCATTATATCCAGTAACTATGTTGGTTACATTGGCAACAATGCTCTGTATGCCTTTATTGCTCAAGGTCTTACCTACTCTTGCCGATAAAAAGACCTATGTTCCAATGAAGGCATTTAATGCAATTTTCATCGTAGGAAAATTTTTCAACAAAATCATAAGCCCTGATGGCGATGATAGTCAACTTCGTATGATGTTGCGAAAACATGGACCAAAGTTTTTCGTCAATTTGATGATAGTAATTGCGATTTTGGCAATTATAGACTACTTTAATGCTGATATCATTAATTTCATCTCTGAAACTGGCATTCCATTGGCAATAGATCCAGAAATTCTTCTAACTATTATTAGCATTTTATTGATAGTATATCCTGTTATTACTCTCCTGGGTAAAATAGAAAAACTGGTTGGAAACATTTCGGATATTTTATCGACAAAATTAATCCCTGCAAATACGAGGAATCTAGAAGAAAAACCACTCCATAGACTAC
>CAYWRD010000050.1:0-8733 GCA_964460675.1 uncultured Nitrosopumilaceae archaeon | reverse complement strand
CCAAGTAATCTTATTGTAGAAAGATCAAATGAATTTGGAATCTTATCTCCAAATTTCATAAACATTCGTAAGGCAGTAGGAGTAGTGTAAAAGATAGACACCTTGTATTTTTGAATAATCTCCCACATCCTAGATGCATCAGGGTAATCAGGAGCTCCTTCATACATAACCTGTGTTGCGCCATGTAACAATGGAGCGTATACTACATAGCTATGACCTGTAACCCATCCAATATCTGCAGTACAAAAATAAACATCAGAGTCTTTGATATCAAAAGCCCATTTGTAAGTAGAATAAAGATGAGTAAGATATCCTCCAGTTCCATGTAATACGCCTTTTGGTTTACCAGTCGTACCAGAGGTATACAAAATATACAGTGGATGTGTAGAATCTAGTTTTTCAGCTTCACATGAATCTGAAACATCTTTCATTACCTCAGACCATAAAAGATCTTTAGGGTTCTTGATAAATTCTGTTTTTGTCCGCTCTAAAACTATAACATTTTTTACAAAATCTAAATCAGATATTGCCTCATCTACAACTTCTTTTAGCTTTACTACTTTTCCTCTTCTGTAACTTCCATCAGCAGTAATGATAATTTTGGACTCAGAGTCATTGATTCTGTCACGTAGTGAAGAAGCACTAAAACCAGAAAAAACTACAGTGTGTGTGGCGCCAATTCTAGCACAAGCCAGCATAGAGATAGGAAGTTCAGGAACCATGGGAAGGTAAATCGTAACTCTATCACCTTTTTCAACTCCAAGTGATTTTAAAACATTAGAGAATTTTTGAACTTCAATCCAAAGATCATGATAAGTGATTTTACGTGAAGAACCGTCTTCGCCTTCCCATAAAATAGCCGTCTTTTCAGCCTTGTTTTTCTGATGCACATCCAGTGTATTATATGATGCATTGATCTTTCCCCCTACAAACCATCTTGCGAATGGCGGGTCCCATTGCAAAGTCTCATTCCAGTCTTCAAACCAAGTAAGATTTCTTGCCTGAGAATCCCAAAATTTCACATAGTCGTTTTCGGCATCTTTTCTTACAGAATCATCATGATTTCCTAGCCCGATTTCAAATATCTCAGACACATACTAGATTAGATCTGCTACTTTCTAAATGTTAAAGAAAAAATTAAAAAAATTATTGTGCTTCCATTCTTGCAAGCCAATCGTTGTCTTCTGGTTTCTTTTCTGAAGTTTCTGATTTCACCTGTTGGGGTGGTTCTGGGATAGTAGTGTGTTCCTCAGATTCTGAAGATGATTCTGTAGGAGTGGTTTCTGGATCGTGAGATGGTGCTTCTGGAAGTTTGTTTTCAACAGATTCCTCTGTTTCCTCGGTGTTTAGATATGAAACGGCTGATTCTTGTAGATGTTTTTGTGGCGGTGCAGTTGTAGTTTGCACTTCTGCATCAAGATCTGCAATTCTTCTTTGTACATTTGAAATTTCTGCAGTTTCGTGAGTTATTTGTTCAATCATGTCAGTAGTGCATGATTTTACTGTTTCAAATGTAGATTCAGAGATTTCATTGCTCTTGTATTGAACTTTTGCATCAAACAGTAGCATTTTTGCAGATTTGCTCTTCTCGTCTAACTCTGTCAGTCTTGCCTCAAGTTTGGCTTTGATTTCTCTTTCTGTTTCATCAAGTGATGATAGTTTTGATTTGTATTTCTCATGAATTATTTCTGCATCAACTTTCATGTCATCATTTTCAGAAACAATATCAATCAAAGCCTTCAGACGACGTAGAGTCAGACCCTTTTCACGTATTAATCTCTGTGAGTCAAGTCGCCATTTTGGAATAAAAATAACAACATCGCCTTGAACTACTAATTGCTCATATTGGATCTGCTGTAATCCTTGAGAACCGCAGTCAACGCCAACGGATTGAATGCTTCCGTCAATGTCAGTTATTGTTCCAATGACCTTGCCCATGAATGTGCCGTACATGTCTTTGACGTTTTTGCCGATAATATCGATCTCGTCGTGGGTCATATGCTAAACTTCAGAGATACATATAACCGACAAAGTGTTAGGAACCTTTCTAATTTTGGTTAGAAATTTTTAACAAATCAAAATCATGGTAAAAACTTAGAAATTTTAAAATCCCATAAGAATAGTAGGCATCTATGATTCAAAAAGAAGAACTAGCCCAAATTATGAAATTTATTGCTCAGAGATGGATAGACATAACAAAAGATCCTAATAACAAAATTCTTCAAAATCTGCCAAATGATTTTTGGATGAATTCAGTTGGAGGAAAGGCCGGAAAAGGAAGATGGGTTACAATGCTAATGTATACGGAAAATGAGGAAGATGCAAATGCGTTCAAAGAAGTTTTGTTAAGATGGCAAGCAAAAGGGATGAAAAAAGAACCATCACCCGATCTAATTCAAATTGGAAAAAAGAAATAGAGTATTAATAATTGAAATACTGCTCTGAATCATTGTCAGAGTTTTCAAGTAAGGAAAAAGAAATTCTAAAAGGACATTTTTCAAATGTTGATGGAAATGTATTTGCCATAACAACACCTCAACAGGTGGATCGAGGTGCACTCATGTCTAGATATAGTCGAACTGACAAAAGCATGAGAAGAGTTTTTCTTGACGAGTTTTTGACTAACCAGAATCGAGGAGAAGAATTCTACAATCGCGTGTTATTAGAATACGGAGATGATTCAGTGGCAGAGCTAGGAGAGGCCCAAATTGCAATAGAAGGACTATCAAACATTGCAGTAAAAAAAATAGAAGATCGTCGTATTGGGTTGTCATATCTAGAAAAGTCATCAAGATATGTATCATGGAATAAAAAAATAAACGGGGAATATCGATTTTTTAAAGACCCAAAAATTTTAGAGTCAAGATATGCCGATGATTATCTTGATGCTTGTAATTTAGCATTTGATGTTTATTCAAAAAATATAGAACCAATGATAAATTATGTTAGAGAAAAATATCCCATAGAAAAATACACATTCAAAGATTCAAAAGATGGAAAAGAAAAATCATTTTCAAATCTAAAAAATGAATCTGATATAAAATCAGCAAATATGATTTACAAAGGATCTACAAAGGCAAAAGCTCTAGATATTCTTAGAGGGCTTTTACCTGCATCAACTTTAACTAACGTTGGGATTACTGGAAATGGGAGAGCATTCGAATATCTTCTTACTGTTTTATTCTCATCTAGGCTCGATGAAGAACAAGATTTAGCCTCAAAAATCAAAAAAGAATTGGATACTACCATCAAATCTTTTGTAAGAAGATCTGATGACAAATATGGCCAGGCATTTCAGAAATATCTAGAAAAAGTAAGAGAAACATCTCAAAAAATTGTAAAAAAAGAATTGAAACAAAACATAACCAAAGGACCTAAAACAAAATTAGTAGATTATGAATCTGAAAGTACATCCATAAACAAAATCATTACCAGTTTACTTTATGAACAATCTCCAAGCACAACATACGAAGAAATTCTAAAACAAGTAAAAAAAATGTCCAATCAGAAAAAGGCAAAAATCATAGAAGCATTTACAAAGATACGCAAAAACCGGCGTCATAGGCCTCCAAGAGCATTTGAAAGTACGTACTATACTTTTGATTTACTAAACAACTTTGGTATGTTTCGTGATTTTCACAGACATAGAGCATTAACATTAGAACGACAGTTGTTAACAACTGATCATGGTTACAATACTCCTGATGAAATCAAAATTTTAGGTATTCAGAAAGACTACGATGATTGCCTACAAAACAGTAATGTAGTGTTTAACAAATTACGAAAAAGATTGCCCGAACAATCTCAGTATGTAGTAAATTTTGCATTTAATTACCCATACTTTATGAAGTTGAATCTTAGGGAAGCATGTCATTTAATTGAATTAAGAACAGTTCCACAAGGGCACATTGATTATAGAAGAGTAGCACATCAAATGTTTAAACAAATCAAAAAAGTTCATCCTAATCTGAGTAAAATAATTAAATTTGCAGATACAAAAGAATATGATCTTGAAAGATTCCAATCAGAAAAAAGGACAGAAGAAAAGAGAAAGAATTTAAAATAGAAAGGATTTAAAATAGAAAAAATTCTAATAGTAAAAAATCCCAATCCAGTTATGAGTGATAAAATAGTCAAATCCAAAGAAGACTGGAAAAAGAATCTAACGCCTGAGCAATTTGACGTATGCATAAACAAAGCAACAGAACCACCATTTACGGGAAAGTTTTGTTATTCTAAAGATGACGGAGTCTACAAATGCGTATGTTGTAATGAACCGCTTTTCAAATCAGACACTAAATTTGATTCAGGTTCTGGTTGGCCTAGCTTTTGGCAACCAATTAGTGATGACAAAATAAAATATGAAACAGACACTAGTTACGGAATGAAACGGACAGAAGTAATGTGTAACAAATGCGGTGCACATCTTGGGCACGTATTCGATGATGGTCCAAAGCCCACGAACCTAAGATATTGCATTAATTCAATATCTTTAGATTTTGACAAAAAGAGCTAGAATAAATTTTGTAAATTCAAAATTATTAATAAACCGGTATTAATGGTAGAAAATTAGCAATATGAAAGAAACAAATTCACTGAAAATATTTGAGAGGAAAGAAATTTGAGGATTATACTTTGTGGTTTTGGCGGTGTTGGTCAAAGTCTGGTTAAATTATTTGATTCAAGAGCAGATGATTTGTACGCAAAGTTTGGTCTAAAGCCTAGAGTAATTGCAGTTTTTGATACCAAAGGAAGCGCAGTAGACCAAACAGGTTTAGACTTTAGAAAACTAATTGATGTGAAAAAAAAATTCGGTACCGTAGGAAAATATTCCAATAAACAAAACAAGATGTCAGGAGTAGATCTAATAAAGAATTTTGATGCCGACGTGCTAATAGAAACTAGTGCCAGCAATTACAAGGATGCTGAACCTGGAATGACCCATATCATTACAGCAATGAAACACAAAATGCACGTGATTTCTGTTAACAAGGGACCCCTTGCATTGGCTTTTCCATCATTAAATGAGCTAGCCACATACAACCAAGTTTTTTTCAAATTTAGTGGAACAGTAGGCGGAGGCACCCCCATCTTAGATTATGCCAAAGAAAGTTTGAGGGGAGAAAGGATAATCTCGTTTAAGGGAATTTTAAACGGAACCACTAACTATATTCTAACTAACATGGCAAGCGGATTATCTTTTAATGATGCTTTAAAAGACGCCAAAAAGAAAGGGTATGTTGAAGCCGATGAATCTTTAGATTTAGACGGACTTGATGCTGCCGCAAAATTAGTAATACTGGCAAACTGGATAATGGACATGAAAGTAACTCTTCCAGATATCAATTGTATAGGTATTCGAAAAGTAACTCAGGACGATATCAAAAAAGCTGCAAAACACAAATGTGCCGTAAAGTTGATAGCGTCATGCAATAAAGAACTCAAGGTGGGACCAGAAGAAATTCCAATTAATGATCCTTTGTATGTAAATGGGACTTTAAACGCAATTTCTTTTACGTCTGAGCATTCAGGTACTCAAACTATCATTGGAAGGGGTGCAGGAGGAATGGAAACTGCCAGTTCGATTCTACGCGATCTATTAGACATTCGACAAGAAATATCAAGAAATTGAAATCTCATTTAATTACAAAAAGCGAAACAGCTGCACTGATAAAAGAAATATCAGAAAAATGGAAGATAGATATTCCAAAGACAAAAAACTTCAAAGTTCACAAAATAACAGAAGATGCAGAATTAATTACAGCCGAAGGGATTAAAATTTTAAAAATCAATAATCAATATCTGCCATTTTTATCAGAGACACAATTACTTGAAAAATTTCCTAATGTTATGGTAGACATGGGTGCTGTCAAATTCATGTGTAATGGAGCAAATGTTATGAGGCCAGGAATAAAATCTCATAGTGATTTTCAGAAAGGAGACATTGTTTGCATCATAGAAGAATCACAACACAAATTTCTTGCCGTTGGAAAGGCATTATTCTCAAGTCAGGAAGTATCAGAAATGAAAAAAGGTCAAGTCATAGAAAATTTGCATTATATTTCGGATAGATTTTGGGAAATTGCAAAAACTATTTCTGAATAGCCAGGGTTTCTGAATATTCTTTGACCCCTTCTTTTGTGATAACCATAACGTCTATTCCATCTCCACTAAACGAGTCTCTCAAGGTTGCAGAACGAACAGCTTTTTTGGCCAATTCAACTGCTTCATCCTGACTCATACCTTTCTTAAATTGAGGATCTAAAACACCAAGTGCCATCTCTGCACCTGTTCCTACAGCAGCATATTCATCTGGTAGGACTGAACCTAACGGATCTAAAGTGTAAATCACTGGTTTGTCAACTACACCACCCACAATAACTTGGGTCAATAAGGGGAAAAATCTTCTTTCATACATCATGTTTGACATCATTTTTGCTATAGAATTGGGTGGAACGTCTCTATTGAGTTCCATTTTTCTAATTTTAGCCAAAGCAGATATTTGTAATGATGAAAGCTGCATGTCTGCAACAAGGCCAGCACATGTAGCACCAACTTTTGGAGTAATTTCAAATGTTTTCTTTGTAGATTTACTTACCAGAAAATTTCCATAGGCGATCCTTTTTTCGCTTGCAAAAACCACACCACCATCAAAAGTTATTCCTACAGCGGTTGCACCGGGCATATACATAGCCATAAACAAAATGATTTGGGAGCATAATAAAGGGCTTTCTAATTATTCTTAGAATATGGTAGGAAAAATAATTATACTAAAAATCCCAGACCTTCCCACTAAGAATTTCCAAATTTTTCCATAATAAGACACATGCATTTTGTAGTCTTTTTTAGTAAATCAAGTCTTGCAAACTCGTTTGGGGAATGAATTCTAGAAAATATGTAAGTGCTTCCAATGGAGATGCACGGTGCATTGAGATATTTGATAAATGAATGCATAGGGCCTGTTCCGGCATTTGAAACATTCAGGATTGAATCTCCAAAAGATTCATCAGCTGCCTGTTTTACCTGAGTTGCAAAAGGCTCTAAGGGACTTGTTCTAGCAGCAGCTTCACCGTGAAAAACTTTGACCCTTATGTCTGAAAAGCCTTTTTCTTTTAAATGCCTCTTTAACCTAGAGATTTGTTTTTTAGGATCCATTTCCGGCACAAGACGAAAATCGATTTTTATCAATGCCTTAGATGGAAGTACAGTCTTAGCTCCAACTCCAGTGTATCCAGAAATAAATCCAGCAACATTACACGTAGGTTCTCCCACCATTGCTTTTTTTGCATCTAAACCACGTTTGTTTCCAACAAATGACCGTATCCCAAATTCTTTTTTGAATGAATTTTCATCAAAGGGTTCATTGCTAATTATTTTTAATTCTGTTTTCGTAAATGGTTTTACTTCCTTGTACCAATCTTTGATCAGGATTTTTCCATTTGAATCACGTAATGTATTGACAGCTTGAATTAATTTCCAAGCAGGATTCTTAATAAGAACAGCCAAGCTTGAATGTGCATCACGTTTAGATTCTTCAATAGAAAGCTCTACAAACAAAAGTCCTTTCATTCCAAGACCTACAATGGGTCTATTTTTTGAATCAACATAACCAAATTCCCAAACCACACCATCACAAGAAAACTTTTTTTGATATTTTTTCAAATATTTATCAATATGTGCACTTCCTGTCTCTTCTTCGCCCTCTATAACAAATTTAATGTTACATGGAACATCCCCCTTTGTTTTAAGAAATGAGTCCACTGCCTTTATTCTAGTTATTAATTCGCCTTTGTCATCTGCAGCACCGCGTCCAAAAATCTTGTTGCCTTTCACTTTTCCACTAAAGGGCGGATCATCCCATAAATCATAGGGTTCCACAGGTTGTACATCATAGTGATTATAGAACAATAATGTTTTGTCTGGATTTGATTTTGATTTTAACTCACCAAAAACTACGGGAGCTGTTTTTTTATCTAGTCTTAAAATTTCTGATTTTATTCCAATCTGTTTAAGTAATTTTTTTACTAATACAGCACATTCTTCTATACCCTCATTTTTTGCAGAAACGCTAGGTTGACGGATAAGTAACTGAAGGCTTTTTACAAGTGGTTGCATTTCAGAATCTACCTTTCTTAGAACGGGTTTGATATCGGTCATACTATTTTATCAAATGGTTTCATAACTAGCGGTATTTCATCTAAAAGATCCATAGATGTCATATGAAGTCCAATTCTTTTCTGTACTGCTTTACCGGCTAATCCATTAACAAATGTGGCGCTGGATGCAGATTCTACAGGATTACGATTTTTTGCAAGCATTCCAGCTACAAGTCCAGATAGAACATCACCAGTTCCACCGACTGTCATAGCAGGTGTTTTCATTTCATTAAGATATGTTGTTTTACCATCAGAAATTACATCTATTGCCCCCTTCAAGAGGATCGTGACATTGTTTTTCTTTGCATATTTTTCCACCAAAGCAACCCTTTGTTTTTTTGTGGTTGTGGGAAGTTCGCCAAACAATCTTTTGAATTCGCCTGCATGAGGCGTGACAACTGAATTTGTATTTGGTAACAACGATAAAATTTCTGGGATAAGGGCACTTGCATCAAGAGATAACCTCACATCTCTGTCAATTAGTGATTTGATTAAGAGTCTAAGAGCATTTTTGTCTTGGATCGCAAGTCCCATTCCTATTGTTGCAGAGTCTAAGTTTTTTGGAATTGCTCCCAAA
>CAYWRD010000049.1:0-8879 GCA_964460675.1 uncultured Nitrosopumilaceae archaeon | reverse complement strand
AATTCAGAAAAAATCCCTTCTACACTATTAAAGGAATTAATTCCATGCATGTCACAAACCATACAACCTTTTCCAGAGCAGTTAGAGCAAGGTTTTTGCTTTTGTGGCAAACCTCTTTCCAATTTACAATAATGTGATTGAATAATTAGATATTTTGAGCGTATTTCACATGAATTATCTTTTGTATTAATGGTAAAAGTAAGCTCAGGATCTAGCGAGTCTAGTTTTTTGCCAGTTTTTCTTTTAAATTGTCGTGCTATCTCTTTTGTAAAATCAGTTTTTACGCTATCAATTCCTTTTAATTTGAATTTAGATCTAAGAAAATCATCTCTGTCAATTATAGAAGGTTTCAAAATTGCACCTACGACAAATGTTGCATATTGATAATCTAATGATTTTTCTAACATAATCTCAAGATATTGTTTTAGGTTATCAAGTAACCCTTTACACACAAAACATTTTTTGGGATTAATTTTCAAATTAGATTTTATTTTTTTGCCTAAAATTCTATTAGATTTCAAATTAAGTTTCTTTGAAAATAATCTTCCAGTGCAACTATCACATAGATCATACTCATTTAATATTGCAGATGCTATAGGAATTATTTCTCGAAAGCTCATTGATAATGCATCGGTAAAAATTCTCTATTAAATTAATTAACCAAGACCCATCCGACGCAGCATTCCCTGCATTTGTCTTCCTTTGGATGCTTTCATCATATTTTTAGAATTCTTATAATTTTTTAGAAGTTCCTTGACTTCATGTTCTGGCCAACCAGAGCCTCTAGCGATTCGTTTGATTCGAGATGAATTAAGTAAATCAGGATCTGCTTTTTCTTGTTTAGTCATACTTTGAATTACGTATCTCCATTTCGAAACTCTTTCTTCCATTTGATCAAATTGATCTTCTTTAACCATTCCAGAAATGCCAGGCATGCTGTCTAACAATCCTTTCAATGAACCAGCTTTTGTCATTTCTTCTAATTGATAGTAAAAGTCCTCCATGTTCATTTTACCACTTGAAATTCTCTTTAATCGGACATCATCAGCTTCGTTTTCCAAACGTTTAGCTAAATCTAGTACTGCCTGTATGTCACCCATTCCAAGCAGGCGTCCAACGAATCTCGTTGGAGAAAATTTTTCTAAATCATCAATTCGTTCTCCAGTACCAATGTACATAATTTGGGCACCTGTAGCAGCAGAAGCAGCTATTGCACCTCCACCTTTGGCAGAGCTATCAAGTTTAGTTATGATTATACCTCCTACAGGAACGGTTTTGTGAAATGCCTCTGCTTGTCTAAAACATTGTTGACCAATAGTTCCATCAATTACTAACAAAGCAAGATCTGGGTCTGCAACTTTATTGATACTTGTCATTTCATCTAGAAGATCTTTTTCTTCTTTGTGGCGTCCTGCAGTATCTATAAGAATAATATCCAAGCCAGAATTTTCAAAATGTTTTAATCCATTTTTGACTATGCTTGGGGAATCCTTGTTATCATCTTCACCATAAACTTCAACATTTGCTTTCTCACACATAGTTCGTAACTGCACCAATGCACCAGGTCGGTATGTATCTGCACCCACTACTCCTACAGTATAACCCTGTTTTGTAAGAAATTTTGCTAATTTAGCACATACTGTTGTTTTACCACTACCTTGAATACCAAGAAGCATTACCTTGTTCAGTTTGCCTGCTTTAAAATTAAATTCAGTTTCTTTTCCTAATAATTTTGCAAGCTCATCATAAAGTATCTTAACTATGTGATCTTTTCTAGACAATCCAGGAGGAGGAGTTTCGTTGAGTGAACGTTCTTCTAACTGTTTTGTGATTTCTAAAACCAACCTAACATTAACATCAGATTGCAATAATGCACGTTGAACATCCTTAGACAGTTCTTTGATGAGTTCTTCATCTATACCTGATGATTTAACAACTTTTTTGATTGCTGCCCTTAGATTATTTTTTAGACTGTCAAGCATTGTAGTTTACTCCTGCATCTACTATTTCAAACCTTCCTCGATACCCATCCCAAAACTTTCTGCTTTCATAGATGGTTATTGGTTTTGAAAACAAAGGGCAATTTATAACAAAGGTTTCTGCCTCCCCTCCTTCAAAGTTCAAATTAAAACCATGTTTTTTGGACAGTGTAAGTAGTTTTGAAATATCGTCTTTGGTGATTTTCTTTCCCAACCATTGCTCATCCAAACCTCCAGATGAGATACTCGTAATAATGTAATCAAAATTATTTTCAAGTAATTCATTCATGTATTTTAGGGGTTCACAACCCCACAATGGTGCAATAGATTGTAAATTGTGCTTTTTACATAGTTTTTCAAATTTATCTTTTTGAAAATTACTTGCTATACCGCCATGAACCAATCCTTCAATGGAAAAATCATGTTTCGCACGCAAAAGTAATTTTTCTAACTCTTGAATTTCATGTTCTGTATCTGCAGTATTTACATTTGCAGTTATTTGAGGAATATTCATTGATTCGGCTTGAAGTCTTGTCCATTGTGCATTAGGATGATGTAGAAGATGACTGTCCTCAGAATGAGGAAAAATTGTAATCAAGCAATTTACGCCATAACCGAGTTTTTGTGCAAGAAAGATTGCAAAAGTGCTATCTTTTCCTCCAGAGAAAAATGATGCAACATTCATTATTTCAAAAAAAGGTGTTTCTAGTTATCTTTGTTTAGTATGGAAGGATGCTTCATTACTCATAATCCTCATCATAATTCAGACGGCTTTTCCGTTCATCATCAGCATCCATATTTAATTGCAAAAACAGATTATTTTAGTTGTAAACATCCTATACAAATTATGCAAAAATAGAAATTCAGTAGGAATACATGAATAGAATTATTTTGTTTCTTCAAGAAGAGAAACTGCTACAATAACATTTCCACGAAGAAGGATTTCATCCAAAGGAGTTGTTTCATTATTTTCGCCAATTTCTTCTGTATTTTTTAAAACTAGATTCATTTGTTCATCAAAAGAACTTAGGTCACCTTTAATGGTACGATTATCTTTTAGTTTTATTACAATGGTTTTGTTGACGTTTTTTTCTAAAAAGCGGTCTATGTCTGTAGTCATTTTATCACAATACTAGGATTTAATCCTCATTATTTTGGTTCTGTCCATTACTTTCCAGTATTCAACATTTTGGCCGTTCTCTACCTTTCCTTTAATTTCATCATCCACCAAGGTAACATCAATAGTTTCAAAGGTCTCTGAATCCATTATCTGAATTACATCTCCAGTAATAGAGATTACCTGACCTGTTCTCTTGTCGATTAAAGGAACATGGACTTGCATGCTAACGGGTCCTACATGTGGTCTTTTTTGACCATCAAATACACCAACACCTACAATTCGGGCTTTTGCTGCTCCGTGTTTTCCAGGTTTTGAAGTATCATATTCTACAATTCTGCATGGCTCTCCAGTTGCTTGATCACCAACTGGAAGTAAAATGTAAGATCCAATTTTCAACGAACCTAAATCGACAGGCTTACTCACGATGATTCAGTTTTGTGCGGGCTATTTATCTTTTTTATTTTAGTTTTTCAAGTAATGATAGACCCATTAGATTTGTCATTGTAAGACCTCGTCGACTTACATCACGTCTTGTTTTTTCACAGTATTTTTTGACGCTCTGATGACTTTTTTCACTTGAAACCTCAAGACATACAATGTTGTCTCTATATGGGAATGTGAATTTTGGTGGGACTTTAGAAATTGTTTGAAGGTGTCCTAATCCAGCTTTTGTTACTTTGTCTTTTTTACCCACTATATTTGCAATATCAAAATAATCTTCATCAGAATTGCCATATTCTAGAAAATAAAATGTGATAAAGTTCATCTCCCCTTCTGCTTCTTTTTGAAATAATTCTTCGGAGATATTAAACAGAAATGAGGTTTTTTCTAAGTTTTCTTTTTTTATTTCAGATGAGATTTTTGTGTTATCTTTGAATTTTGCGAGGAGATAATGATTGGTAGAGTCTGAAAAGTATAGCTTTCCTTCAGGGGAAAAGGTAGCAGTTGCAAAAAACAGATCTGTAATATTGTATGAGCGCATCCAAGTTTCTTTCAATGCAATAGATTCATGACTATGAAGGTATGGTACGCATACATAACCTGGGTATGCCAACTTTAATTCTGACACTAAATGCCCTAAACCCAGTCGATGTTATTTAATAGTTCGTAAAAAAAAGAATTATTCTAAGATATGTTCACTTCGATAGTTATTTAATACTAGAATGTATCGAATTTTTTGTCCCAAGCTAGCTCAGCCTGGTAGAGCTTCCGGCTGTAGTTGTCGGCTTATGGCTGACCGAATAACAGCATATCAGGCATACAGAAACCGGGTTGTCGAAGGTTCAATTCCTTCGCTTGGGACCACATCCAAAACTTCAAAAATATCAAAAATTAGGACTAGTCATGAGTGATGATACTTGGTCAAACTTGGACAAAATTGATCAAAAGATAATTGAGATATTAAACCAAAATGCTAGAACACCTTCAAAAGAAATTGCCGATGAATTAAAAAAATCAGGTCATGATGTGTCAGACCGAACTATAAGGAAAAGAATAGAAAGATTAGAAAAAAGTGGAATTATCAAAGGATACAAAGCAGTACTGACAGACGTAGCTGATTCCAATGAATACGAAGCCGTCTTTATGAAATTGAAACCTGCAAAAACATTAGAAACCATAAAGGAATCAATAAAAAAATTTGTCACAAGTATGGAAAATTATCTTTTGGTTGCAAACATGGAAGGAGAATGGAATATTTTAGCTATTATAAAAATAGAATCGCCATTAGATAAATCATCACAAAAAATTATTGAGAAGTTTTCTGATAGTTTAACAGATTATAGAATTAATTCAATCGATATAAAAAATGCAAATCTGTTAAATGTGTCTTTGTTATTGTTGTAAAAGATATTCTGATTCTGCTACATCTACTGCGTTTTTTACTTCATCAAGTGTGAAGGGTTTCTGAATGAAGCCTGAAACTCCAGAGCTTATAGTTTTGTTTACTCTTTTTGTTGTTTTTTCATCTGCAGTAATAACAATAATTTGGAGGTTAGTTTTTTGTTCTAAAAGTTGTGCAGCAACTTTATCGCCTTCAATGTCAGGCAATCCCATATCCAAAAGAACTATGGGCAAAGCTTTGTTTGAAAAAAGATCTTTACATCCTTTAAGTGCGGATTTTCCATTTTCAAAAACATGAATTTCAGTAAATCCTAATTTTTCAACATAGGTTTTTAGTTTAAGAGATATAGCTTTGCTATCATCTATAATTACGATAGGACGCCTAAATTCAACTTTTTGTGATTTTATTTTCTTTGCTTTTTCATATGCTTCTTTTGCTTCATCAAAATCACCAATTTGCAAAAAACATTTTGATGCACAAAGTAATGCACCTTTGGCATTAAGAGACTTTTTTGATTCACCATATTTTAAAAACAACTTTCCAGCTGCGCCTATTTCTTCTTTAGACTCTTTTCCTTGTCTTTCCTTGCATTCAGCAGCTAGCATAAACAACAAGGCAGATTTTAGAGGGTCAGAATTTTGTATATTTTCTGCTAGATTTAGAAATTGATTGTGAGCAGAAATGAATTGATTATTTTTTAGGTGTGTAAGTGGAATTTCATAATTTTGTGTTGGTACCAATATAGAGTATAGAAGATTTTGAATTTATAATATTGTTGTGAATAATCAAGGGTTAATTACCGCACGACCAATGATCTTACGGTCCTTAAGATCATTCAATGCGGTATTGGCATCCTCTAATTCATAGTGTTTTGAAATTTTT
Source organism: uncultured Nitrosopumilaceae archaeon (assembly GCA_964460675.1). Lineage (GTDB taxonomy): Archaea > Thermoproteota > Nitrososphaeria > Nitrososphaerales > Nitrosopumilaceae > CAYWRD01. The sequence goes on along the minus strand of CAYWRD010000049.1, from coordinate 3,055 downwards.
GGATTAATGATGCCTTTTCTTGCTAAATCAATCAATTCTACCATATTACCAGTGTATGCACCTTGGATTGTGATTGCTTTTAGAGGAGTTGTGACAAGCGATATTTCAATAGCCCCACCAAATAGTCCAACCAACACGAGATTACCTCTCTTCCTGAGTATTGCTAACCCCATTTTTACAGTAGGAGGAGCATTTACAAAATCAACTACGCTATCAGCACCCTTATTATTGCATGTTGCAATGATTTTATCGTTTACATCATTGTTTTTGGAATTAAAAATATAATCTGCACCCATATCTTTTGCAATTTGCAGTTTGTTATCGTCAAGATCCACACAAATGATTTTAGCTTTTGTAATGGCTTTTGCCATTTGAACTCCCATAAGCCCAAGACCTCCAGCACCAATTATTACTAAATATTCAGGATTGTTTGTAGTTGATTTTTTAATTGCAGTATAAGCAGTAAGACCTGAACATGCAAGCGATGTTGCAGCATCAGGATCAACTCCATCTAACTTTGCAAGATATTTGAAATGAGGTACTAAAACATAATCAGAATAACCACCATCTTGGAATATTCCTAAAGATTTTGGGGTATCGCAAAGATTTTCATTTTCAGCTTTACATGCTGGGCACTGTCCACATCCGATCCATGGATATACAAGAACTTGTTCTCCTTTTGTAATACCTTGAACAGAGCTACCAAGTTCTTCAACTGTTCCAACAATTTCATGGCCAGGAGTAACAGGGTATTTTACTCCTCTATCAGTAACTTTCATGAAAGTGCCATCACCCAAATCATATCCACCATCCCACAAATGCAAATCACTATGACAAACTCCGGCAGATTTTACCTTTACAAGTACTTGGGAATCGTTTGGAATAGGTTTTTCAGATTCTTCAACTACTAAAGGTTCACTTGGGCCTGTTATTCTGGCTGATTTCATAATGTACCTCTTAGTCATAACAATATAAGAGTTGACTGAAAATGAGAAAAAAGTAGAGCTTTAGAATATTATTGAATGAAAAGAGAGTTGTTATGTGAGTGAGGAAACTCCTACTAGCCTATCGGAGGCACCAGTCAATATTTTATTTAGTCCTACACAGGCTGTAAAAAAAGACGTTTGGGAAATTGACCTAATTCAAATTTTAAAATTGGTAATTAGGATTTTAGAAAAAAATGGTAAAAAGGATCTTAGAGTTGCTGGAATGGCAGCATTATCATCTTCATTAATTTACAGAATGAAAGTAGAGAGTATATTTGCATTACAAAAGGCAGCAATGGAAAGAAAACCCATCAGACAAAGAAAAGATGTAGATATTGAAGTAATCGACATCCCATATAGACATGAATCCACTTATGCAGTATCTTTAGATGACCTGCTAGATTTACTCCAAAATCTTATTGGATCTATTGCAAATCCCCAATCCCGAAGTAAGAAATTAAACATAGAACCAGTATCACCACCAGATTTTGAAGAATATTTTATTTCATTAGAAAATATTATTGGAAAGTACGAAGACTTGATAATGAAAAAAATTTCTGTAAAGGGGGAAGGGATACTTCAAGACATTATTGCTGATTTAGATACAATTGATTCCATAAGATGTTTTTTTGCAGTTCTATTTTTGGCAAGAGATGAAAAAATAGGAGTAGAGCAATTAGAAGACGACATCAAGATTACAATTGTGGAAGATAAGTTAACAACCTGATCAAAGATGGGTAAAGGATTTCTTTAAGTAAATTTTGAGAGTAGGATGAAGATATGGTAAAGGTTGACAATGACAATGAGGCCACTGCACGACTAGAGGCAGCATTGTATTCAGCAGGAAGGCCACTAAAAATAGAGGAATTAATTAGAGCCTCAGGCACAGAATCAAGAACAAAAACAGTTGAGTTATTAAACAATATAATGAAAAAATCAAAAAGTGCGTTTAAGGCTATCGAAGTAGTAACATTGCCCGATGGTTCTTATGTTTTCCAATTAAAGCCAGAATACAGTTCTACTATCAGAAAATACGCCTCAAAACCAATTCTGCCAAAGGCAACTCTCAAAACATTATCATACATTGCATATATGCAACCAATCTCTTCAAAACAGTTAGTAGAAACAAGAGGATCTGGTGTATATGCCCATCTCAAAGAATTAAGACAGTTAGATTTTATTTCTGCTCAGAATGTAGGACGATTAAAAATTTTTACAACCACCGAAAAATTCCAAAAATATTTTGGCATACAAGGAGATACTGAAGCATTAAAACAAAGATTATTTTCCAAAGTTAGAAAAACCGCTAAGATTGGAGGAAAATCTCCCACTCCTCAAGTTATTTCGGAACTCAATTAAGCGAATAATTTAGTTTGAGCATAATGTTTGGCGTTTTGTATAAATTAGAGTAGTTTAAAGAAAATCTGTGAGAAAACCAGTCGAAAACTTAGAAACTAGCAAAATTACTGGAGGAAGAAGACATCCATTAAGAATTAGAAGAAAGTATGAGACAGACAGATACCCTAATGAAGCTCTTACAGGAGCACAGGTAACCGTTACCAGAAAAACTAGAGGCAATAATAAAAAAACCGCTTTGAAGACAATTGATTTTGTAAATTTGGCAGGTGTTGATTCTAAAGTAAAGAAGACAAAAATTCTCAAAGTTTTAGAAAATCCAACCAATAATGACTATCAAAGACGTGGTGTGATTACAAAAGGTGCAATTCTTGAAACAGAAGAAGGCAAATGCAGAGTCATATCAAGACCAGGTCAAAATGGAATAGTCAATGCAATTTTAATAAAGGAATAAAATGAAAGATTACGAACATGTCGTAATCTGGTTGGACTATTTCAACAAGACATTACAAAGAAAGAAAGGACGTAGAATGGCTAAGGAAAAGTGTGTTTTTGATCCTTCACTTAAGGAACTAATGGATGCCACAAAAGAATCTGGATTTGAAATATCAGATTCAAATGATACTGCAAGATTCCCAAAGAGACCATATGTTCGCTCAGGATATGTTGTTGTACCAAAAGGATCCTCTAAGACAAAAATTCTTAACAAAATT
>CAYWRD010000048.1:0-9175 GCA_964460675.1 uncultured Nitrosopumilaceae archaeon | reverse complement strand
TCAACATAGTACTGTGGATCTTTTGTCTCATCTACAAATGAAGCTGGAATCTCTAATTCTTTTGGCTCATCTTTTGGTTCTGGCTTCTTTGATGTATCCTTTACATTAATTGCAACAGATACGGTATCTAGCATAGAGCCCTGCATTCCTACAACATCAAAAACATAGGTTCGTCCACCTTGAGAATCATTAGGAGTCCAGGTAAATTTACCCGAATTTGCATTAATCTGAGAACCAGATGGTGCATTACCGCTAAGACTATACACTACGTTGGTAAAGGAGCTATCAGTAGGCTTTGCAGTAAATGTTATTGTATTTTTCTCATCTACTGAAAGGCTGCCAATTGTGGCTAGCTGAAGTGTTTTAGCTAGTGGTGATGCTTTGACTTCGTTTGATGCCTTACTTGTTCCAATATCATTTATTGCATAAACTCTGTATGTGTATTGTGAGTCAACTGATAGGTTTTTGTGCTGAAAACTTCTCAAAGTACTTTCTGTGTTAGAATCAAGTACCGTAAAAGAGCCAGAGTCTTTTTTCACTTCAATTTTGTATCCTGTAACTGCAGCTTGATTTGATGGCAGACCCCATGACAGATTTATTTGTGATTTAGATATTGGAATGGCTTTAAGATTTGTTGGGGCAGTTGGTGCAGACTTTGGTTTGGCAGATGATGCATCTGAATTTTCAACAGAGTCTGTCCTAGGTGTGGCACTTGCCTGATTTGATTCATTGGTAGATCCTGAAGTCAAACTAGCAGATACTGCAAATGAATACGTCTTGTCAGTTTCTAAATTATTTACAATAAAGGTTGTTGAATCAGTAGAGTCTATTGGATCAAATACACCAGTTGACAATACCCGCTTTACTTCATAACCTGTTATCTGTTGGTTGAATGTATTGGAAGGAGGATACCACGTAAGCTTGATCTGTGTTGGAGAAATTGCATCAGCTACTAGTCCTGCAGGAGCATCAGTATGTTCTGGTTTTACACTGTTACTTGCAGTAGGATTGCTAGTACCATCTGCATTTATTGCAGATACTCTGTAATAGTAAGTAGTTGCAGAATCTAGACCTTCATGAAGAAAAGAGATTGCATTGTTTTTGGTATCTGCAATCAAAGTAGTGTAACTCCCAGAGCCTTCCCTGTATTCTATTTTGTAGCCTGTAATTTCAGAGTCTTCTGGCTCATCCCAAGCAACTAATACTGAAGTGGGAGAAAGCGACAGCGCATTCACGCCTGCTGGAGAAGCAGGGCCACCAGAAAGAGTGCCTTCATCCAAAGATAAAACTTGGATTCTATTATTGTCAGTGTCTGCAACATAAAGCAAATCAGTTGTAGTATCTAGTGCAATGCCTCCAGGCGAATTAAATTCACCATCATCAGAACCAGTTGTTCCAAACTTTTCAACAAAACACACACCATCTACCACTTCCTCAGTATCAGATGGACATGTGGTACCATCTACTAGTTCAAACACCTGAATCCTGTCGTTACTAGTGTCTGCAACATAAAGCAAATCAGTTGTAGTATCTAGTGCAATGCCTCCAGGCGAATTAAATTCACCATCATCAGAACCAGTTGTTCCAAACTTTTCAACAAAACACACACCATCTACCACTTCCTCAGTATCAGATGGACATGTGGTGCCATCTACTAGTTCAAACATTACAATTTGGTCGTTTCCTGAATCAGAAACATACAGTATATCATCGGTATTGTCAATTAACAAATACGTTGGATTGGCAAAGCTATCCGTTCCAAACGAATCAAAATCAAAGACAAAGTTTCCAGCAGAATCAAAAACAGATATTGCATCTGTTGTAACACTTGAAACATAAATCTCGTTTGTAGAATCAAATATTGCTATTCCTCTAGGATTGGGAAGATAGTCATCATCTGCTGAATTAGTTGAGCCAAATTTTAGATCAAAAGCTCCTGCGTCATCAAATTTTTGTATTCTAAAATTTTCAGAATCTACAACAAAGACATCTCCATTTTCATCCATAGTTATTCCAAATGGCGTGTCAAACTGTCCATCTCCAGAACCAGTAGAACCAAACTCAAAATCATGATCACCATCATCTTCAAAGACGTTAATTCGGTTATTTTCAGAGTCTGCCACGTACACAGTACTTCCATCCGCACTGAGAACCAAATCAGTCGGATTGTTTAGCTGCGCTGTACCAGTTCCCGTACTGCCAAACTCTGAATCAAATTGGATTTCTGCATACGCATAAGATAGTGAAATTACGCCTAAAACTACCATAATTCCTACAAATATAGAGGATTTTTGCATGCTCAAATCTGTGTATTATACATAATAAATTCAGTAATTAACTTCACTAATCATTTGTATTAATTTAGCTCACCCATATTTTTGGGAAATAATTCATTTTGAACAACCTATAGCCTGCAAATCTGTGATTGTTCTCTTCTGTTACGGGTATTATGTCTGGTCAATCCATTGCAGCAGGGACATCTGACAAAAAATTCCTTAAAGTAATGATCACAGTTACGACAATAGCAACCATTATTTGAATAAATTTTGGCTCGTTGACCTTGTTTAAAATTAATGCAGATGTTTTTACAGCACATCATAGAATGGATTATTTCTGACTCTACTAAAAGTGGTTCTCATAAAAGATCACTTGATAGTATGCTACATATTTTTCAGCAAAAATTGTATGGCTTTTTTGATTCCAATATCCTTAAGTTTGCATAAATTATTGAAGATTCATGAAATCTGTCTTGGTAATAATGGTCATAGCTTCAGGGTTTTTTTTCAGTTATTCATTTGCACAAATGCAAGACTCTAGCGAATTTGGCAGTTTAGCTATTAACAAAAACAGTTTCGAAATTGGGGATGATTTGACCATACTGCAAGTTTTTGGAAATATAGAAAATTTTGATAGAGGTTCAAGACTTGATCTTACCATTAATGGACCAAATAACTTTACAAAAGAATTAGAAACCTTACCATCATCTACAGGAGAATTTTCAACTAGTGTAATTTTAGATACAGAGTGGAAAAAAGGAAACTATTCTCTTACAGCAAATTATAGAGGAAGTCAAGTAGGAACAGTATCATTTGTCATAACAGATGTGGGATTCACAGAGCCTCAGAAAATATCAACTGTTGGTACTATCGAAGTCGAACAAGAAAATTACGTAATCGTTTCTGATCGAACCACAGTTGAAATTTCAGGTAATGTATTCAACTATCAAGATGATCTTCCAATAACATTTTCACTATCAAAGCCAGACGGGGAGACAAGTCAATTTAATGTAAATCCAAGAAGAGACAGCAGTTATGTAGCTAGAATCACCATTTTGCCTGACTGGCCAGAAGGAGTTTATCATGTAACAGGATTGTATGATGAAAAGGAGCTTGGTACAGTATCATTTTCTGTTTCAAAGTCTAGTTCGGCTTCTGTGTCAATTCCAGAATGGATTAGAAATAATGCAAAGTGGTTTGCAGAAGGTGCAATTTCAGAATCAGACTTTACAACAGGAATTGAGTTTATGATAAACAGCGGAATAATCAAAATTCCAAATGTTCCTGAAGTTGTGTCAGGGGAATCTGAGCCCAACGTACCAGAATGGGTAAAAAACAACGCAAAGTGGTGGTCAGACGGTCTTATTTCTGATGATGACTTTGTAAATGGAATACAGTATTTGGTGCAAAAAGGAATTATTCGAATAAAGTAATTTTAGAATTGTTCATTTTGAACAACAATAGTATTAACTCCAAATCGTGTACAAAACTTTCATAATTGACGTGGGACAATCGCATTAAAACGTGGGAGCTAGGATATGACATATTGGAGACATTGCCAAAAGATTAGAATATTCTTATCTGTATGTATTTTGGCCGTACTCGTCATCATTCCATTAAATCCAGCATATGGGCAAAATGATTTTTTGTGTCCAACAAATTATGACTCACGGAATAGAACAATACCTCTAGCTGATCAACAAGTATCAAAATCTCCTACAATTAGCAAGGCAACTTGCACCTACTATGATCAGGCCACATCAAAAATTATCTTTGAGATGGAATGGTCTCCCAGCGGCAAAGTATTTGGCGAGACTTGGTGCAATGAACTGATAAAAGTAGAAAATGGGATTGGGGCATATCAGAGCAAATCACACTATGTAAGAATCTCAGCAAGCGGAATCCAGCCAACAGAAAATGATTATGCTCAAGATCTCATGCAATTGTTGTTTGTAATAGTAAAAGATGATGCAAAGTTCTGTCCTGGATACATACCAGAACAAGTACCACAGATTACAAAATCAGAAACACAGCAAAACGAGCCTATCTCGACATATCAGGAAAACACTACTGCCACAGAAGACCAATTGCAACCAATAGAACTTGATGAGCCATCAATTGAATTTCCCTATGAGATTATGATAATTGGTATTGCGGTAGGAATTGGATTAGTAGTATTTAGAAAAGTGCGACGAAAATAAATCGAATTGATTTTGAATTAAAGCAATTCCTTTGTTTCTAAGAGAATTTTCTTTTTATTTTTGTAATTTCTGTCTGAATGTTTTGCATTGAATCAAAAATTTCTCGAAATTCTTGTTTTGTAATCTCACGACTTAGAATGTCGCTTCTGAGTAATTCTAATTGATTTTCCAAATACAGTACAAATGATTGGATATCCTCATTTTTTGATCGTACTTCTCTGTCAGGATACATCCCTTGATTTTCTAATGCATCTTCAAGATCATCATCCCAAGCAGCAAAACCGTCTGACACAATATTTGTTGTAAAAAGATATGAAAAAGTGTTTTTACTTGACCATCTCAGTTAATCAATTTGAAAATGGATCCTCTCTAGAAGCATGTCTAATCTTTACTACCTCTTCTGCAAACTTTTGGTTTGGAATGACAATTCTTTCTCCATCTTCAGTCATTGCCACAGTCTTGGTAAGATGAATCTCAATTATGGTTCCTTGTTCGTCTTTGATTTTTACTATATCTCCTACGTTTACTTCCTTGCCAAAAAACAACCCTATTCCAGATGCTATGTTTTTTAACTGGTGTTGAAATGCAATTCCCAAAAATACCATACCTACACCGATAGTTGTGATTATCTCTAATGCAAAGTCTATCAGACCAAAATTTATGGCAAGATATCCAGCTTCAGAGACTGCAACTATTATGGTAATTATTCCGATTAGTTTTTGGGAGCCTTCAAGCTCAGACAGTTTGTAAGTAACTATTTTTCTTGTGATTAGAATTAATCCTAAAGCTATTCCAATAGATATTGCCATATACACAAAGCTTTCAAAGCCGGTAATCATAACGAAAACTCATGCCCATACTTCCTATTAATCTTGGAGTACAGTGTTTCATTGTTGGAAATTGTGCTCAAAGTATATTACCAAAAATCAGCATAGAACTGTAAATGGTCAGTCAGAGGATTTGGATTGGTATCACAATAGGCGTATTTTTTGCAGGATTGGGTATAGGAATAGCAGCTATCCAGTCTACCACTCCAGCAACACCGCTAATGATGACTAACCAACAGATGCAACAAATGATGAATGATCCTCAGTTAATGAACCAATGGCAACAAAGAATGATGCAAGACCCACAAATGATGAACCAGTGGATGAATACAATGATGAATGATCCTGAACTAATGAACCAGATGCATTCCATGATGATGAATGATCCCCAACACATGAACCAGATGATGGAGCCTATGATGAATACAATGATGAATGATCCTAATATGCAACAACAAATGCTTGACATGATGATGAACAATCAACAAATGATGAACATGATGATGAGTCGAGATATGATGGGCGGACAAATGATGCATTCTGGAATGATGGGTCACATGACAGGTTCTACAGTGACAGAAAAAGATGACGTTTTAGCAATTATCAACAACATTGAGTCAATATTGGATCAAGTTTCGACAAATTATAGAGACGGTAACCAAGATACTGCATTTTCATTGGCAACAAAGGCGTATTTGGATAACTATGAATACATAGAAGGTCCTATTGCACAAAAAGACAAAGAACTGATGGAAAAAATTGAATTAATGATGAGAGTTGATCTTCGTTCCATGATCAAAAATGGCGAATCAGTAGAAAAAGTAGATTCAAAAATTAACTCAATTAAAACAGAATTAGATCAAGTAAAACCATTATTTCAATAAGATGGCAAACAAAAACCATGCAATATCTACTCAAGATTTAGAAAATAGCATAAAATCTAACGAGCCAATGCTTTTGTTTGATTTGAGACAAAAAGACGAATTTGAAAAAAGACACATCAAAGGATCAGCTCATGCAGTGTGCGATACCAAAGCAAAAGAGACCATAATGCCAAAGATTCCAAAAAACACCAAAGTTGTTTTGGTATCAGAGCCAGAAGACCAATCAAAGCAAGTAGCTGAGATAATGACAGGTTTTGGAATCGATGCCCACTACCTGCAAGGCGGATTTAGATCATGGACTGGTAACACCACATCAGGCAAAACAGGAAAAACCATTTCAGGTGACCAACTGCTAGAAAGATTACATGATAACAATTTATTTTTGCTTGATGTAAGAAACGAAGACGAATTCTCAGATTATAAAATTCCAGGAAGTGTAAACATTCCATTAGATAAATTATTTCAAAAGGAAAATATTTCAAAAATTCCTCAAGACAAAGAAATAGTAACTATTTGTCCTCATGGTAATCGGGCAATGCTTGCAAGCTTTGCTCTTGCAAGACACCAAATAGATTCCAAGACACTAGAAAATGGACTTGCCGGATGGAATCAGGTCCTAAAGCCTGTAAAAGTATCAGATTCACCTAAAATATTCCAAGTACAAAAGGTAGGAAAAGGCTGTCTGTCTTATGTTGCAGTATCTGATGGAAAAGCAATAGTAATTGATCCGTTATATCCATTTGAAAAATATACTGATCTTGCCAAAACCGAAGATTTTGATATTATCAAAGTGATTGACACTCATCAGCATGCAGACCATGTTTCAGCTGCTCGAGACTTGGCAGAAAAGACAAACTCAGAGCTACATCTGAGCTCATATGAGGATTACAAGTATGATTCATCTTTTCTCAAAGACAAAGATACCATACAATTTGGAGGTTCTTCACTCAAAGTAATTCACACACCAGGACATACTCCAGGAAGCCTCAGTTTTGTAATTGATGAAAAGCATGTAGTCACTGGAGATATTTTGTTTGTAGAGTCAATCGGCAGACCGGACTTGAGAGACAAAGCCGAAGAATTCACAGAAGAACTATACGAAACCCTTCACAATAAACTCCTAAAACTGCCAGACAATTACGTGGTACTTCCAGCGCACCATGGAGAAGATGTTGAGACCAAAAACGATGCATTTTATTCTACCATATTAGATTCAAAGAATCTGCCATTATTGGATTTGTCAAAAGAAAAGTTCATCGAAAAGGTAGTATCAATCACTCAGCCAAGGCCTATGAACTATCAGAAGATAATCAAGATTAACGGTGGTGCAGAAGACTTGGTTCATTCAAAAATTCCTGATTTGGAGATTGGGCCAAACAGATGTGCAGTGAATGTAAATTAATTTAGCAAAATTATTCTAAAGATGAATTTCCATCAATTGAGAGAATTACGCCTGATACAATTATCGGTATAGAGGGCCTGTAATTAGATTGAGGAAATAATTTGTTCCATATTTCAGGACCCTTTGATTCTAAAATTATCTTTGGGGGGCCATATTTTTCGTGTTCATATTTGAAAAAATATGTCTTGTGTAATCTAGAGTAGAGATGTAATAAAGAACTAGAAGATTTTTCAACATCACCATCAAAAACAGTTAGTAGGAATTTGATATCTGCTGGTATGCTTTCAAGAGGTATTTTCCTGTTTCCAGAATGATAAAGGGAATAATCTAGAGTTACAATTCTTTCTATATCGTAAAGAAATACAGATACTTGCTTGTCATTATTGATAGATATCGGATCCTGAAACACGACTTTGTATCCTGGAAGTATTTTTTCAATCTCTTTTCGCAATTCCATCAAGACGTTTCCAACTATATCCTGATTTTTCATGATTACCAAATCAAAATCTGTCATAAATATTTTCCAAAAGTCAATACATCACTTGAATAGACATAACCGTTCTTTACTAATTTTGATAAATATTAGGGACAAAAATTATACCATGGTTGATTCATATTATGAAGACAGAAACTTTGCAAGGTTTGTAAACACATTTTCATTAACTGTGTTTCTCATGGTTGTACTCACATTTGTAGCAGCAGCTCTGCCAATCATAACAAGTGTAGAACCTTCAGCTCAACCGGCTATCGTATCTGATGGATTTGAGCATTCAATGTCATTTGATGAAATGTTTTCACGCTCAAAATATTGGAGATAAAACAAATTATTTTAAATTCAATTATTTTTCTGATAAAAAGTAATTCAATGCTTCTTCGATAGATTCCACGTCAACTACCTTCATTCCAAATCTTTCTTCAGTGATTGGTGAAATTGGTTTTGGTTCTAGCTGACATGAACGATAAATTATAGAACCTTTGACTGACTCTTGGCATGATTCAACCAATGTCATATCTTGATTTTTAGGTACAAGAAATAGGTTAGCACCTGATATTCCCGCAGCTTCGGCTTTCTCATTAATACCTCCAACTTTTCCTATTTTGTTGCCCTGTTCGATAGTACCTGTAATGACCACATCATCGCGTAATTCTGAACCACTAAGCTCCGAAATTAGTAATATAGTCATTGCAGCTCCTGCACTAGTACCATCAACTGATTTTAGCTTGGAATTACCATGTGTAGAAATTGAAAAAATAACGTCTTTGTCAGATAGATCCATTCCAAGATATCTTTCACTTGCTTTCACTGCAGTGCGTGCTGAGCTTTGAAAATCAACACCTGTAGGAGTTTTAGTATCCACAAGGACGTTACCTGTACCCTCCCTTATTGATACAGAAATATCCATGTTGGTTCCTTCATAAACTGTTTTTTCAAAAAATCCATTTCGTACCAATACGGGCATTACACCAACAGAAGTAATTGATTGTGTATCATATGGTTTTGCATCCTGATTAGATAAAGTGATAGAATGTTTTTCTGCTTGAGTTTCTTTTAAAATTCTATGCTCTAGCTCCGATACATTATCTT
>CAYWRD010000047.1:8038-9224 GCA_964460675.1 uncultured Nitrosopumilaceae archaeon | reverse complement strand
AACCCTATTGCCAGTATTAAGAAATTTTTTTTAGACTTCATACTCTAATTTTATGTTGTCTTGTACATATTGATAATTGATAATGTGCCTAGTAATGCTTCTTCCAACCTTACAGTCTCTGTTGCTTGATTAGGAAAGAAGTTTAGAATTTTAGAATTTTGTACTTTTTTTAATTTATTTCCAATAATTTCATGAACTCCTTTTTCTGGTGACCCAAAAACTACTAACAAATCTACATCCGGTTTAAGATATTTTGAAAGTTGTTCTTTGGAACCATTTTTACCTTTTCTAGATGTTATGATTATTGGACCTTTCCATTCATCTAAAAGTCCAAAAAGATTAGATCTTTCTTTGACTTTATACCCCCAATAATTTGGTGTTTCATCTTTTGATATTTTTTTTACTGTAAAATTTGGATGTCCTGTCTTGAACTGAACAGTAACTCGTTTTCCTACATTTTCTTTGTCAAAAAATGGAATTAATTGATTTATGCCAACATCTACAAATTTTTTGCCCTTCACACTAACAATGATTCCTTCACGTATGTCTCCTTGTTTGATTTTTTTAGCATTTGATGGTGTTATGTGGCTTGGAATTTTTAATGGATGTAATACCCCTGCAAATTTTAACTCATTCATTTTAGGAAATAATCTTTTTCTAAGAAACTGGGGTGTGTCTAAATACCTCAATATTGTGCCCATTAGATTTCTATCTTCTTTGTTTTGCCCGTCTTGATAAATGAATAATGTGTCTACTTTAAAAATTGCAGCAGCTCTTGCAAGCTGTGATATTTTTCTAGTTTTATCCATTTTTGTTGTTTCATCAGAAAGAGAAGAGTCCGGTATAGCAATGGATAATTTCAAGTTTGTTCAGCTCTGGAGATAATATTCAGTATTAGTTGTTTTGTTGTGGATATTTTTCTTTTGCAATTTTTGCAAAGCTTTCCACTTGTTCCTGTGATACAATTTCAAATTGTTCTGTGTCTGTTTTAATGTGAGCCATTCTGATATGTTCTGTTCCTTGTTTGTCTTCGCTAGAAAGATAAATTGCTGCAGTAGCTAAGGCAGATGCATCTTCTAATGATAAATCTTTTTGGTACGTTTTTTCCAAAAAGTCGGTTACTTGATCAGAACCAGAACCTATTGCAACTGCATCATATGATATGTAAGTCCCACTAGGATCAGTG
>CAYWRD010000047.1:4301-8028 GCA_964460675.1 uncultured Nitrosopumilaceae archaeon | reverse complement strand
TATTTTCATTTACTCCGCCTAGAATTAAGGCAACGCCAAATGGTCTTACTCCTGCATATTGGGTAAATTGTTGACATTGATCAGCTAAATGCTTTGCAACGGTTTCAACATCTACGTCTTCATCGTAAATCAATTTGTTACTCTGTGAGAAAAATCTTGCATTGTCTACTTGACTTCTTGCGTCTGGTATGTAGCCTGCTGCTGCAACCCCTATGTGGTCGGCAATTTGAAATATTTTATGAGCCGTATCTGAAATTTGTAATTTTCGTGGTTTTTCTTCTACTGCTATCACAATTCCCTCCTTGCTTTTAATTCCAACAGCAATAGTTCCTCTTCTTACAGTCTCAATTGCATATTCTACCTGGTATAGTCTACCATCTGGAGAGAATACTGTAATAGCTCTATCGTAACCTTGTTGTGCAGGAAGCAATTTGATTTCAATCTTTGAAAGTTTAATTTAAGTCTAGCCTATCTTGTTTTGCGTGAAATACGAAATTGAATTTTCAGGACATGAAAACGTTAGATCTATGCACCAAAAAACTATAGAAATTACAAAGGATTCTACTCTTACTACTAGAGGAGATTGCATAATAGGTGTTAATGCAAACCATGCCTGCTTAGATATGCCCCAAGAATTAAAGGAAAAACTTCGAGTTGCTAACAAAATAACTTTTTCTTTTCAAGTAAATGATTACAACTTCACAGTTAGTGGAACTGGCCACCCTGATCTTATTTTAACTCATCCACATGATATTGTGATTAGAAAAAGCAATTTTATCTGTCCTAGAACGCTGGCTATAAAATGTGACAAAGCCTCAGATGTAATCCCTAGGCAAATAATCAAAGAATTACAAGATCCTAAGACTAAAGGAATTCTAACAATAGAAGTATGATTCTAAATTAGAATTTAACATTCAAAATCATATGTTTTTAGATAATTTACCTATTGAATTAGAATTTATAATGATTTATCATGAAAAAAGTATGGGTCTAAAAAGTAAAGTATTTGTTGTGATCCCACTGGCGATATTTGCCGCTATTATCTTTGGTTTTGGAATCTACAATACTATTTGCAAGAATTCTAATCTTTCTCTGATTGATTGTTGAGTCTTTTTTTGTTAATTCCGTTTTAGCGCGAATTTCTTAAACTATTGTTGTTTACCGTAATCATGACAAAACCTTCTATAGAATTGACAGTCTCACAAAGACCCACAGAATCAGAGATGAAAAAACTTCGAGAATATTTTCGTGAAATGCCCTTAGAGGAAATATTGTCTGGTTTGAAATTTGCTAAAAATAGATGGTCTGCAAAGGATTCAGGAACTCTAAAGGTTGGCAGAAAAAGCATTATTCAAAAAGAAGTTCATTCCGTTACTACAGAACAAGCTCAGTGGAGATTAAAAAATTGGAAACTTATGATTTCCAATTATCGGAGACGTGGATATAGCTACCCTACAATATCTAGAATTAAAAAAATTCTGATTCAAAAAAGTAAAAAAAGAAAATAATATTTCTATAATAATACGTCTGACTTTGAACTGTTTACGATATCTTTTTTAAGATTGTCTGGGATGTCTGGAATTGAAGTTTTTGTTTGACTTTCAATAACCGAATGTGCTTCTTGTAGTATTGCCGTAGTGTCTGCATTTTCAGTACTTCCTACACTCATATCATTGGCATCTCCTACTGATGAACTTGTCATTATATCTCCTAATATGTTTGACAAATCTTGCATTGATGCATTTGCCTCTGGCATCATTCCACTAATTGAAGAACTTATTCCTTTGATGACTGACATGGCAGGACTAAGTGTTACCACCACATCGCCAAGTTCAGAAACTGTGTTAAGTCTTAGATTAATCTGTTCCATTGAAAGACGTGCATTTCCAACCATGTCTCTCATTTTTCTTACTTGTACTAACTCATTTGCATATGCCTGAGCATATACATTGTTATGACTTCGTTGAGCATTTACTATTTTTTCAAAAATCTTCTCATGTTTGGTTTGGAGTTTTTCATGAATTACTTGTAATTTGGAGATTTGCATCTGTAATTTCTTTTGTGCGATATCTAACTTATTTTTAAGCGGGGCATCTGGCTTTACCCTTCCCATTACTTTTTGGGATAGGCTTTCTCCTCCAGTGCTGTTCCATGAATTACTAATTCCCAATTTCCCCAATCTAAGTTGAAATCTTAGTTTTAAACAGACATGTAACTATACCATCTGTAACTGAAGTTACAAGTAAGCGGGGTTACAACACTATCCGAAGGTAAAAGTAAAAATTTCCAATCCAGGGTTTTTGATTCTTAGTTCTAGTTCATGTGTTGATGCTTCTTCGCTAGTAATGATGTTGTATAATGATGGCTCTTCTACTTTTAGAACTCCGAATTTCACATCTTCGCCTGCATATTTATCTTGAAGTGGATTCCCGTCAAGATATACTTCAATTTCTGCCATGTTGGCAGTTACTATGTTGACTTCTTTTGCATGAAATAATAGTTTAACAGACCCGTTCTCTGATTCCAACCTCATGCCATCTTGAAAATTATACCATTTTCCCGTAAGATAGAACTTGTGTAGATCAATATTCTCTGATGCATTGTATGTTACGGTTTGCTCTGGTTTGAATCCTTGTTCGTTTCCTAATTGATTTCTTCCTTGAGCTAATTCATAACCAAAGTATAGTTCTGGAGTTCTAAAAGCTGTATGTTGAAACTCTTCTTTTTCTACTAATTCTTCTGATGTAATAGATTTCATTCCTAATGAATCTGCTCTTTCTTTCAATAGTTTTTGAATCATTTTTTCTGTTTCTTTGTAAGCTCCTTCACCAATATGATCATATCTGATATACCCTTCATGATCAACTAGATATTTGCGTGGCCAATAATGATTATCAAATGCATTCCATGTATCCCAATTATTGTCTAAAACAACAGGATATTCAATACCGTGTTTTGCAATAGCCATCTTTACATTTTCCACATTTTTTTCAAATTCAAATTCTGGGGAGTGAACACCAACAATCACCAATCCTTGGTCAGAATATTTGTCATCCCATGCTGTTATGTATGGTAATGTTCTAATACAATTAATACAAGTGTATGTCCAAATATCGTAAAGGATAACTTTCCCTTCCATTTCATCTTTTAACTCTTCAGGAGTTGTGTTTAGATAATCAGTAATTCCAACTATCCCAGGAGATTTTCTAAATTTTGACTTGTCAATTGTACCTATATCTTGTGTTTGAGTCACTGATTCGTTAGTTGAGTCTTCTAGAGATGAAAAAAACATGCTGAGAATAACTACGCCTACGGCAATTACTGCTCCAAATATTATAGCTGTTTTTAATTCCGTTTTCATTTGATCACCCTAGATACAGTAATTCATTTAGCAACGGGAAATTTGCAATATATGCTATCTGGTTTGTATAAACTAAAATTCCCAATACTATGATAAACCCTCCTAATATTACTGAGTAATATTTCAAATGTTTACTCATGGCTCTGATTATTCTATTTGCTCTTGAAAAGAAAACTGCAATTAAGATAAATGGAATTCCTAAGCCCAATGAATAAACCAAAAGCAAATTAAAAGCTGCAGAAGGAGTAGTAGCAGCTAATGTTAGGATTGTACCTAATACAGGACCCACGCAAGGTGTCCAACCTGCAGCAAATGCTAAACCAAACACAAAAGACATTGGATAGCTTGCCTTTGCTCTCTGAGGGA
>CAYWRD010000047.1:0-4291 GCA_964460675.1 uncultured Nitrosopumilaceae archaeon | reverse complement strand
AATTTAATTTATTAATTTTAGTTGTCAAAAGTAGGAATATACCAAAGCCTATAATTACAATTCCTCCTATCTGATTAAGTGATTCTATTAATTGTCCTGATGCCTCCGATAAAATACTATTAATTATAATTCCCAAAGTAGAAAATACTACAGAAAAACCAAGAACAAAAAATATTGCGTTTAGAATAATGTTTGTTCTGTTGATTGTCACTGTTTTTGAATGATTTTTCTGGCTCAAATCTGAAATTGTAGTGCCCGAGATATATGCGATAAAAGCTGGAATCATTGGTAAGATACAGGGGGCAACAAAAGAACCCAGTCCTGCTAGGGCAGCTATTGCTAATGTGATCTCACTCATAGTATCAACTCCGCAATTTTGTTTTAAAGGCTTATTCCAAATTATGCATCATTTCGTTTTTAACTAGGTTTTTTATCTGATCAATTAGTGAACAAGAAAAGATTCATCATTGTAGGAGTAACCTTGGGCATAATTATTACGCTTGCATTCTTTGTTGGCTCTCCTATGTTTGGTGGTTTTGACATGAATAGATAATTAGATTTTAAATTTTCTTGAGGCCAGTTCAAATATGGATAAAGCATATTCTATGTTATTTTTGGTCAACCATGCTGTGACTGACAATCTTAACCGTGCCTGGTTTTTTGAAACTGTTGGATATCGTATTGCTTGAACATAAACTCCATTATCATAAAGAAATTTGCTAAAACTCATTGTTGTTTTTTCATCTCCTATTACAATAGGGATGATGTGTGTCTTTGATTTTATATCGTACCCTAATTGCTTTAGCCCTTTTGAAATCCGTTTTCTATTATTTTCAAGTTTTACCCTTTGTTTTTCTCTGTTTGTTTTAAACTGCATTAATGAATAATGAATTAGAATTGAAGGTAGCGCAGAAGTATAAATAAATGATTTTGATTTATTGATGCAAAAATCAACCACATTGTTAAAACTTGCCATGTATCCTCCAAAGGATCCTAATCCTTTGCTTAAACTACTAATGTAAATATCAATTTCATTTGATACGCTAAAATGATCTGATGTGCCTTTGCCATCTTTACCAACTACGAAATCACCATGTGCATCATCAAGAATTGTCACGGCATTATTTTTTTTTGCAATTTCCGTTATCTGTTTTAAATCAGAAAAATCCCCGTCCATACTAAAAACCCCCTCAGTAATGACAAACTTGTTTCGTGCTTTGTTGTTTAACTTTGTTTTTAGATCATTCATGTCATTATGTTTGTAAACTAATGTTTTTGCACCAGAGAGTTTACATGATTCTATGATACTTGCATGGTTTAATTCATCACTTAGAATTAAATCTCCTTTTTCTATGATGGAACTTATTGTTCCGAGGTTTGCCATATATCCAGTAGGATAAACTAAACTTGCTTCCTTTGATTTGTGTTTTGCAAGTTTTCTTTCTAATTCAAAAAATTCAATGTCATTTCCTGATACTAGTCTAGAACTTGATTGCATTTGCATATCGCTCAGATCCATCTTAGAGTGTAATCCAAGATAATCATTTGAGCACAAATTAATCAGGTCTTTGTTGTTGATTGTTATTTTAGAATCGTGGACATGCCCGTAACGTAATTTTCTATACAGGTTTTCTTGTTTAATCTGAGAAAGCTCAGAGTCTATGTATTCAAAGTTATGTTTCAAGACCTATCTTTTCTATCATCTGAAGGTCCTTTTTGGATTCATTACCGCCCATTGTAAGATATCCTGAAGTGATAATTCCATTTGCTCCACTTTGTAATAATTCCTCTCCTGAATCATCAAGCTGTGTTTCCCTCCCACCTGATATTTTGATAATAGATTCAGGAAGTAGAAATCTTACAACTGAGAACATTCTGATTATTTCTGATTTAGGCAATGGCGTTTGAAGTTCTAATGGTGTTCCTGGAATTGGAACAAGAATATTTATGGTAACTTCTTCAGGATATAATGCAGCTAATTCTAATGTCAACTCCAATCTTTGTTGTCTAGTTTCTCCGATACCAATAATTCCTCCTGTGCATAGCTCTAGCCCTGCGGAACGTGCAATTCTTAATGTGTTTAACCGGTCTTCGTAAGTATGTGTACTGCAAATTTCTGGAAATTTTGATTTTGCCGTCTCTAAATTATGATTGTATCTTTTTACCTTTAGTTCCTTTAATTTCTCAGCTTGGTTTTTGGTAAGAAATCCTAAACTGCATTCTACATTAATTCCAACAAGGCTATTGATTTGTTCTATTATGTTGCAAACTTTTTCAAAATCCCTAGATGATGGTTCTCTCCATGCAGCAACTAAACAATACGATTCTGAACCCTCTTGTTTTGCTTTTCTTGCTTTAGATACAACATCTTCAGGAGACGGTAATTGATATGACTCGATATTAGTATCAAAAAATGCTGACTGACCACAAAAGGAACAATCTTCACTACATGCATTTTTTTTAATGTTATTTAGCTGCTCTACATCTACTCTATCTCCATTGATTTCCCGTGTGATCTCATTAGCAGCTTTTGCCAAATACTTCAAATCCTCATCAGGAATACTGAATAGTTTTATTGCCTCATCTGAAGAAATCCCTAAACCGGAAAACACTTTTTCTTGACACTCTTTAATGAATTCTAGATTTGAAGACATGGAAAATGTTATAAAATTTCCATTAATTAAAATTACTGGAATAGTTAACCTCGAAAACAAGTATAGTTAACCTTTAAACAATCTCGTTATGAGCTGATTTTATGGTTTTTACGGTTCTTGATAACAGCATATTTAGTTCTGTTTCATTGATAGACAATGGTGGTACAAGCATGACTATATTTCCCAATGTTCTAAGGTAGATGCCATTTTTCTTACCATGTTTAAAGAAAATTTTATTGATCGATTTATTTGGAGATATGGGTGACTTGGTTTTTTTGTCTTTTACTAACTCAATTCCCATAAGCATTCCTTTGTGTCTTATGTCGCCCACTAAAGGAAGAGACATAATTTCATTGTGATATTTTTTAAAAATTTTTGAGGTCTTTTTTATTTTTGATATGAGTCTGTGTTTTTGATATAATGTTAGATTTTCGTTTGCAACTGCAGCTGCTAATGGATTTCCAGTATATGTGTGCCCATGAAATAGATGTCTCCATTCATTAAAATCTCCAAGGAATGAATCGTAAATTTTTTTGTTAGTCAATGTTGCTGCCATGGTTAGATATCCTCCAGTTAGCATTTTTCCAAAAGATACGATATCTGGAATGGAGTTTTGTTGTTTATACTCTACCATGGAACCTAGTCTACCAAAACCTGTTGCTATTTCATCTAAAACGAATAAAACATTATTTTTTTTACAGAGTTTTTGAATTTGGTTTTGAAAATTTTTGGGGTAAATTACCACGCCTCCTGCAACTTGTGCGCCACTTTCCATTACAAAAGCTGCAATTTTATCACTTTTTTTAAAATTGAATTCTATTTTTTCTAAACAGTGTTTTTGATAATCTTCAAAGGAATACCCTTCTGGAATTCTATATTTGTTAGGAACTGGAATCTGAATCGTTGAGAATAATTGCTTTTTGAACTTTCCAAAAAACTGTGGTACGTATCCGACAGACATTGAACCAAATGTATCTCCATGATATCCATTTTCTAATGTCATAATTTCAGTTTTGTTTTTTTCACCATTGTTTTTCCAATATTGAAGAGCAATTTTGAACGCTATTTCCATTGCAGAAGAACCATTATCAGAAAAAAACACCTTTTCCATACCTGGCGATATTTTCACTAGTTTCGATGCAAGGATTTCAATTGGCTCGTTAGTGAGATTAAACAATGGCGAATGCTGTAGTTTTTTTGCCTGGTTTACTATTGCTGTAATTAATTCTGTTTTTGAATGACCCCATACATTACACCACATGGATGCGACCCCATCTAACATTCTGTTTCCTTCAGAATCGATCAACCACATTCCTTTTGCTTTTGTTATTTTGTCAAACCTTTTCCATTCATTCATTTGGGTATTAGGATGCCAAACAGAGCTTTTCAACTTGTTTAGTAGTAAGGATAGTTCTTAAAAATCGATGCATTAATCAATAAATTCCGTAAATAAACAACAATGAAATCATTATTCATCTCTGGAACTGATACAGATATAGGAAAAACATACATCACTGCAGGACTTGCAGTCACTCTTCGTAAGATGGATGTTGATGTTGGTATTATGAAACCATTTGCAGCTGGCAAGCCACAGAATAAAGGATACAAATCTGAAGATGTTGAAATATTATCTAAAT
>CAYWRD010000046.1:3562-9545 GCA_964460675.1 uncultured Nitrosopumilaceae archaeon | reverse complement strand
GATTATCGCAGTTTAATCAAGAATGCAATAGATTCCATAGGTAAAGAATTAGAAGTAGATATAGATGCTACTGATATCAATAAAATTCATCTAAAAGAGACAACTCAATGTCTACGTAGGTCTTATTATGATAGAGTAGATCCAATTGAGATTGAAAGGCGAGGATTCAATGAACTAATTGGAGGATTGTTAAGAAAGCTTCAGTATGGAACCCAGCCAAAGGAATTTGATATTGAAGATATCAAATTGAGGGCACAGGCAGATATGGTTGTAGATGATGCTATTTTGTTATTTAGATCAGCTCAGGAAGTCATGGAGACACCAAGAGCAGGAGACATCTTGTTTTTGAATGCATGTATGTGGATGTATGACAAGCCAGATGGAATTATTGTCTACATAACTGGAGACAGGAAAGAATCTTCATTCTCTCTTACTAAAAATAAGAAGATGTTTGAAGAAGTCATAAGAAGAGTTAGAGTACTGAATAATCTTCTAAATGAAAAGAAAACTCCAATAGTTGAGCCATCAGAAGATTGTTCTGATTGTCAATACTATCAAAGGTGTTTTATGAAGAAGAAAGAAGGAAAACAAATCACTCTAAGTGAGCTAATAGGATTTAAAAAATCAGAATAAGATAGTTTGGGAAAAAGATTGTGAAAGGAAATAATCCTTTGTTTAATCTAGTGGTTCTGGGTGACCTTTACCTCGAAGAGCAAAACAAACTACTGCTAGTGCGATTGCTACTCCGATTGCTGAGCCAAATGCGGCCATTCCTGCTTCTGCCATTTGATGAAATCGGACAAAACGACCTTTTATAACTTTGCCAATATTTTTTATTTAGAAACAAATAATCACAATTTTGAAAAATTATGATACAATATACTATGGAGTTAAAGTCTGCTCAAAAAAGACTTCATTTTCTTGACCAGCGGTCATGGAACTGAGATTAAAGAAGGCCTCTCCCGTAATTCGCCATTTTGGATTACCGTTATCTAGAGCTGACCAAAACTCAGGTGCGTTTCCAGAATTTTTTAACTCAATTTTGTCTTTTAAAACAATAGAAGTATCTGCAAGAATTGTATAGTAATTTGAGCCCTCAACCATTCCTTCTGGTCTATTTCCAATTTGTCCTGCCAATATTCTTTCCCCATCCTCAAAAAGCTGATATTTCAACAAGTTAAAGATGATAGAGCGAGGATTAGGATTTGTGACTGTTACCACTAGTTCAAGTTTAGCTCCTTTGTTGGATAATTCAAGAATTTTGATTTCGTCTACATTTACAGTTACAGGTGAAATTTCTGTAGGAACCTCTTCTTGGGGCGATATTCCTTTTTGAGTAAATTCATTTACTAGTGATGGACCACTCGTAGCTATTATAGCTATTATTATTGCAATTCCTGCCACAGCAGCACCTACAAAAATTTTAGGGTTCAATCATTCACACTTCCTTTCTGTTTATCTTAAATGTTGAGATGATTATTATACCATTATCAAGAAATGGGATCATGCAGTATTTTCAGGCCGTACAACAAGGGAAGCAACGAGCAAATAAATCACAAATGAAGTTATTTGATGTTGCTGGATTTGCGATGCTTACCTTAACTACAAAGAAAGTTGATGGTAAATTCTTTCCAGTAGGAGAAGAAGATAATGTTGCAGTTATCAAAACAGCTGAAGGCTATGTAGTTATTCTTGTAGATAACGATGGTTTCACCAAAGCTCAGACCAAAGCAATAGAAAAGGATGAGGCCTCTAAAATATACAGAAAGCTAGTAGAAACGGTGCCTGAATTTGAAGGAAAGGAAATTACAATTTGGACTGAAACTTATCCTACCATACAAAAGGAATTAGATTAGTTATTTAGAAGGAAAGGAAATTTCAGTACCGACATCCTTGCCTTTTATGGCCTTTTCAATTGTTTTGATGTCAGCTTTTATTATTCTTGTTTTAATTTTAGAGCGTTCGATTATTTTTAGAGCAACTATATCCATTAAATCATAGCCTCCAGCAACAGAGTCTTCATGAACTAACATTTTTTTGAGGCTTCTAAGCTCAATTTTTTTGAATTTTTTTGCCTTTTTGTATTTGTTAGGGTCCATGTCATAAACTCCATCTACATCAGTAGCGTTAAGAAATTGTTCTGCTTTTATTTTCTCAGCAATTAATGCAGCAGTTCCATTGGTGCTTTGGCCCGGATGAAGTCCGCCAGTAACTACAATTAATCCACTATCTACGGCATGTTTTGTTTCTTGTAGAGTTGTGGGAGGGTGGGAATACGCTTTATTTTTTAATGCATAGATGAGAAGTTTTGCATTGAGTCTTGAAATCTCAATTCCTAATTCATCTAAGGTAGATTCATCAGCTCCAGAAGATCTTGCATGAGCGATATAATGTCGTGCTATATTGCCTCCTCCAGCAACAACTACAGGGTGACAAATTTTACTGATTTTTACAAGGAAGGTAGCATAATCTTTCAAAGATTTTACGTTATCCATGGCAAAAACTCTGCCAGAGAGTTTGAGAACGATTCGTTTTTTCATTATTTTTTACCGCTAATTGATTTTGCAGCAATTTCGACCTTATTTCTGTTCTTATCAGCAGTATAGATTCTAAGAATATTCATGAACCCAGACATGGCCGATACTAGAGGAATCTTAGATATTGGTATTTCTTGTGCAGAAGACTTGCCTTGTTCTTCAGATATGAGGATTATTTTATTAGATTCTTTTTTTGAGGGAGCCAATGGGATTGAAGGGGTAACCGAGCTATCAACAAAAATTTCATTCTCATCAACTTTAGATTTTTTCGAGATTTGTTTTCTTATTTCTCCGATTTTTGATTTACTTAATAGAGTCTTTCCTGTCATAATTCTTTCAAAGACACATTTTAACAGACGTCGATTTTGATAATCCTCTACAAGTTGTTTTGCTCTTTTCATTTTTTGAGATATTGGTTGTATATTGAGAAGTTTTGAGATAAGGTACTCATCAGTGAGGTTTACGTATTCATCCATACTTAGAGATGTAAATCCAAATTCATCATCAGATAATCTCAGAGCCTCTAAGAGCATTACTTCTCCGGCTCTCACAGTTTTGTGAAAATATACAGCCTTGAACATTTGAAATCTGGAATGCATCATAGATTCAAAAGAGTAAAGAGCAGATTTTTCTAAGGCTAGTTTCTTTTTATAAACACCCATGGATTGAGTGATTCTTTTGTAATCTGCCTTAGCGTGTTCGGCTCCTGTAAAATAACCGTCTCTAAGCAAATAATCCATAATATCTGCACTCAAAGCACCAGAAATAATTTCATTCATGTATTGAGTTTTTGAATCACCAAAAGCAATTTTGGTAATTAGGTTTTTATCGTAACCACACTTTGTTAGAATGTCACCAATTTCAGATTGTAAAATTATTTGCTTTCCAAAATCTTCATGTGAAATTTTTTTTCTTCTTATGACTTCTTCAAATAAATGCGAGAATGGTCCGTGACCTATATCGTGTAATAGAGCAGATAATCTCAGATATTCAATATCTTCTGGTTTTAGAATACCCTTTTCATGTAATGTTTTTCCAGCTTGGGCGGCAATATGCATTACTCCCAAAGAATGTTCAAATCTAGTATGTTGAGCTCCAGGATAAACTAGATGAGCTCCAGAAAGTTGTCTAATTCGTCTTAGTCTTTGAAAAACAGAAGTGTCTATAATTTGTAATTCGTCTGTGCTAACCCGAATAAAATCATGAATTGGATCTATTATGTCTAGGTGGTTTTTTTTCATATTCCTATCTTCTTTGCAAAAACATTCAAAATTTCTTCGTGAACTTTTTCTTTTGATTGAGATGCATCAATTATTTTCCATCGTTTCTTTTTTCCAGTTGTTTTATAGATTCTAGAAATTTTTCTTAGAAATTCTTTGTTTTTTTCAAATTTGTCTCTTTTTGACTTTTTTCTATTAAATGATTCTTGTTGAGTTACATCTAGTAATATTACCAAATCAGCCTTAGGCAAACCAGCATCAAGATTTTCAAGCCATGATGATTTCATTCCATTGGCCAAACCATAGACTAAATTTGACTGATAATATCTATTCATAATCAAAACTGAGTTTTTCTCTTGTGCATTTTTGATTTCAGGTAATTTTTCCCATCTGTTAGCTGCTAACAAACAATGAATCACCTGCGGAGGGAATTTTCGTTTTCCATCTAGATATTTTCTTATTTCTTTTCCAATAGGAGTAGAATAGTCTGGAAAACTAAAGGTTTTAGTTTTAATTTTCCTTTTTTTTAATGCTTTTTCTAAAAGAGTTGTTTGGGTCTTTTTTCCTGCCTGATCTCCGCCTTCAATTACAATTATCATGATTTAACAAATATGATAATTCAATTGATTAAAAATCTATCAAATAAGAGAATTGACGTATCAAAAGATTTGAAAATTTTTGAGTATAATTTTAAAAGGTGAAGCTATCGCGCATCATTACAGCTAAATCTTCTTTCATATCATCAAAATTGAGTGACATGTTAAGGTCATCAAGTAGATTATCTGTTGATTTACATTTATTTTTAGAATATTGGTAATAAGCTTCTAATGCAGTATCAAAAGAATTACTTTCGGTAAATTCTGTCCAATAATCTTCGTTAATTTTTTGGTATGTTTCTAAGAAATTAAGGATTGGTTGTGTAACTTTAGGTGAATGATTAAACCACAACAGTTTCAATAGAATTACTTCTAGCTCCTTGTCTAAATTCGCCTCGTGGATTTTTTGATATATGTTAGACATGTCTTAAGTAAATTCTAAAATTTCACCTTTTTCCACTTTATCTCTGAATTCCTTTTTTGTTTTTTCTTTGTCTTTCATCATAATAATCAATATGCATGAATTTTATTTATGATCAATTATGTTAAGACCTTATTTTTGTAAAAAAAAGAAAAATATATCAAACAAATGTTAAAGACTAAATTTTAAAACGTAAATTTTAATCCTGCATAATTATCGATATGAGTCTACTCGTATACGATTCTACACGGAGAGTCTTAGTATTTACTGGTACTATGATTGCCATATTGGGTTTAGTTTTGTATTTAACTCAATAATTATTCATAAAAGTCAGAATGTCTATCTAAAGGCCTAAGCTCACAATTACATTCTTCTCTTTTTCCACAATAAGGACAATTACAATCACAATACAATAAGGCTTGTTTACATGAAATGCATTGAGTATATTCCGCAAAATCTTCTCTCATGATTAATCTAATTAGTAAATCAAATTGATAACATATTTTATTGAAATAATAAAAATTTGAAAAATTTTTGATTATTTATTAAAACAAATGTAAAATTACAAAGAAACTAACCTGGTAACCGGTCAAAGGATATTCAGCATATTAATCAGGCTAGTTTCCATTTTTCATTAGAAATAATGGTAATAAACCAAAGATATCATTTTTCTTTAAAGATTTTTAATTTTAGAAAATTTTGCAAATAAATGTTAATTAACTGTACATCACATTCTAAATGTCATTATATCATACAAAATACATGTTCAGTGTATGGTTCGATATTGGTTTTGTATTAATAGTTGGATCTGTTGTAGTATGGTTAATGTTAAAAACTAGAAGATGGGGTAAATTAGGAATTGACGATGATCATATAATAAAAAGTATTGAAAAGGAGTTAGAGTTTGATGGTATTGAACATTTTGAATTAAAATCCATTGTGTCATTGAATGATTCAAAAATTACTTCAGTAATTGTGAATATAGGTCATCAAGAAATCGCAATAGAAGTGGATAATATTACTGGAAAAATAATTCATAAAGAAAAATTAGCTAGATAATAGATCATTAAATGAATCGTTGATCTTCTTTTATTGTATTAAGTACGATGTGAGTAACTGTATTTTCTACATTAGGAAGTGAAGATATATTCTTTACAAATTCGCTTAGAGAGGGTCTATTTTTGAACTTAGCAACAACAATTGTATCTG